>DUVT01000268.1 GCA_012840905.1 Acholeplasmataceae bacterium | reverse complement strand
ATTATTGTTAAAGTAAGATAAATTAATATAAAAATTTTTTTCATAATTATATTATTTGAAAAGAATAAGATACTAAACTTTCCAAATATTAATGTATATAACTTTTAATTATTATGAATTTAACTTATAATAAACTATAAACTAATTTAAGTGAGGATAATTATGGATACATTAAATGATTTTTTGGAAAAAATAGATAGCGAAGCTAATCGCGATAAATTGAAGAAAGTGTTTGATTGGATAATACAAACCTTTCCAAACTTAGAATATAAATTTGGTTGGAATCAACCGATGTTTATAAATGAAGGTACTTTTATTATAGCTTTCAGTGTTGCAAAGAAACATTTTAGTATTGCCCCAGAAAAAGTTGCAATTGATAAATTTAAAAAAGAATTTATTGAAGCTGGCCATGAAACAACAGATTCTATTTTTAGAATAAAATGGGATGATGAAGTTGACTTTGATTTATTAAAAAAACTAATCGAGTTTAACATTACAGACAAACAAGGCCATCCAAAGTTTTGGCGTTAAAAAAGTTCACTAAACAGTGAACTTTTTTTATTCATATGATTTCAATGCTTCCACCATATCGATTCTTCTCGTCTCTGGAAGAGTTAATAGATATACTAAACCTAAGAAGGAAAAAGCCAGCACAGTTGAATATAGGTAACTAAATACCCGTATATTATTAACTAATAGTATACCATCAACGACAATTTGACTAATAATAAAACTATGAAGAATTTTGCCCAGTAAGAGTCCTAAAATAATCGCAAAGATAGAAATAATAAACATTTCTCTAAATACATAGCCTGATACTTCAACTTCTTGATAACCTAAAACCTTTAAGGTTGCAATTTCTCTTTTTCTTGTATGAATGTTTATAATTGTTAAATTGTAATAAATAATAATAGCCAGTGCACTAGCCGATAAAACTAAAACAACAATTATACTATTCATACTTTCAGATGTTTTTAAGTAGGAATATTTCATATCATCCTTAAATGAAACCTTGGAGATAAATTCATATTCTTTAAGCTTTTCTTTGAGCTCATTTTGTTCTTGTTCTGACAAAGAATCTTTAATATAAATTTTGTTAATCTTGAAACCATCATTTATATCATCAATTCCAATAAACATATAATTTCCAAAATAATATTCCTGGATATTAGTTATTGTTAATTCATATTCTTTATTATTAATGTTTACTTTTATTTCATCCCCAACATTTAAATTGTGTTTATCTGCAAAACTTTTTGTAATTACAAAAGAATCACTAGTAAACTCAAATTCAGTTCCATCAACATTTTTAAACTTAATAAAATCATTTGCTTTTTCGTTATCTGAAAAAATAATAGCGGAGATATAATCTTTATTGTATTCTGCATTATTTGCAGATACATAAAGTTTTTTGTAGTTTCTAAATTCTAATATTTGTTTATTTTCATTAACGCTTATTTCTATATTATAATTCAGCATTTCTTCATATTGATACTTACCTGCAAGATCAACTGAATCTTTTATTCCAAACCCTGCAAGTAATAACGCAGTACTTCCCATTACACCAATTATTGATAAAAATAAATTTCTTTTATACCTAAAGATATTCCTAAAAGTTGATTTATATTTGAATTTCAATCCTTTCCAAATAAAACCAATTCGCTCTAGTAAAATTTTCTTTCCCGGTTTTGGTGTTTTAACTCTTAATAATTCAGTAGGTTTTTCTTTTAGTCTTGCACTAATTGATCCTATTGTAACTAAGACTACTGATGCAATCATTACAGCTGCAATAACTGATGTATAATCAAAATAATACTGGATTGTAAATTCTGGTAGATTATATATCGTTTTATATGCATTATAGACAATAGCAGGAATGAAATACACTCCTAGTGCAATACCTACAACTGTTCCTACTGCTGAAGCAATAACTGCATACAAAACATATTTAAAAATAATTTTAAATTTGCCATAACCGAGTGAAGTTAATGTTCCAATTTGCCTTCTTTGATCTTCAACTATTTTTGTCATTGAAGCTATAGAAACAAGAATTGTAACTAAAATGAAAAATAATGGAAATATTAATGCTATTGCTTCTACTATTTTTACATCAGATGAGTATTTTGCATAACTTTGGTTTGTTTTAAGAGTTGAAAAATAAAAGTTAGGATAAACTTCTTTTAATTTTTCAATACTCCCTTCAATAACCTCTTCATATTTACTACTAAAAAAATTATAATTTTTTGCATCTTTTAATTTTATTGCTACATTTGTATACTGATCTTCACTTAATAATGCTCTATCCGCATAGAGAATTATTTCAATTGGCCTTTGTTTGCTTAAACTTATTT
>DUVT01000026.1 GCA_012840905.1 Acholeplasmataceae bacterium | reverse complement strand
TTTGGATAAAGAATTCACACCTTCTAATTTAGATAAAATTATTCATTATAAACTAGAATATACAAACTATGAAATTTTACTCAAACAAGAAGTACTAATTTACCTAGAAAAGATGTATTTGGATGCACAAGTTGTGGGAATTGAATTTGTAATTTTCTCAGGCTATAGGTCATATAAAAGACAAGAGTTTTTATTTTATGAAATTTATAATGATGATAGTATAAGTGCAAAACCAGGTCATAGCGAACATCAAACTGGCTATGCAGTTGATTTAAGTTTAACAGATATTGGTTTAACCGAAAATTTTAAATATACTAATACTTATCTTTGGTTAGATCAAAATGCACATAAATACGGCTTTATCTTAAGATTTCCCGAAAACAAAACGCAAATTACAAAATATAGTTTTGAACCTTGGCACTTTAGATATGTAGGTGTAGATACTGCAACATTCATTAAAGAAAATAACTTAACTTTAGAGGAATACATTTTTTCATATTTAGAGATATAAAATTCACCAACTATAGTTTTTTTCATAAGATATTAAAGAGGAGGGATTAGATGAATTACCAACCATACACATACAGCGATGATTATGGAATTGTAGTTGGTGGCCAAGATGAAAGAATTATTCCACTACTTACTGGCTTTGCACTAGGTGCGCCTTTTTGGGGTAGTATAAATAGATACCCTTACTATTCTTACCCGTACCCATATCCGTATCCATACCCTATTCCATACTACCCAAATTTTCCATACAGAAGACGTAGATGGTATTAAAATAAGCTCGCATTTTGCGAGCTTATCTTTTTATTTTAAATTTAATTAAAGTTTACAATATGTTCTTTTAAGCTATTAATCTTTCGATATAATAGTACAACTACAATGCTTACTGATGACCATTTAATTAAGTTGAATGGAACAAAAAGTAAAAATACAGACTTAAAGTCCATTTCTATTTTATAAATTAATGGTAAATTAATAAAGTAATTATATAGTAGCATAAATATTGCAGTGAATACTACTCCTATAATTGCGGTAATGATTACTTTATTAATACTTGGCACCTCGTTATCTTTTAGCCTTCCAAATGCAATAAACGAAGGTGTAAGGTAAGCAAGACAAGCAACAACATTCACCATTTCATCTAAAAACAATATTACTGGTGGTGTCATAGATGGCATTAATGCATGAATAAAGTTTGTTAGTAGAATAACAACAATAGTTGGTTTAATGCCAAACCATAAAAATACCATAAAGTAGATAAGTGCACTTACCTCCACTTTTAAATATGATGCTTGAGGAAATATTGGAATCCCAAATAACATCAAGACACTTGCTAAAGCTGTCAAGAGACCTAAGGTTGCAACTGTTGCAACAGTAACCTTTTCTTGTTGTTTTTTTGTAGTTAAAATATATCCAACTATCACAAAAGCAAAAATAATAAATGCATTAAATATTAAGACCCTTGCAAGTGGAAACATAAAGTTTGGGTCTTTTGCTAATTTGTTTTGGTAATCTCTTAACATTATAAAGTTAACACTTAAAAGTACAAGCACAAAAATAATTCCACCGATTATTTTAAATTTTTTACTTGCATTTTTCTTACCTAAACTAAAAATTAAGCCCATAAGTAAGCCAAGACTTACTAAAATGAATACGGAAGAAATAATAATTTCAATTCCAAATTCACTCCAAAAATCATTTAATAACATCACTCTACACTCCTTTGCTTTTCAGAGCAAAAACGCTCGTGAAAAAACTTCACGAGCAAAAAAGAGCATGTTTCTATCATATGCCTCTTCTTTCATCTAGACTGTAACTATCGGTATTGGAATCTCACCAATTCGTGCTCAAATGAGCTCGCGGACTTTACCGCCGGTCGGGAATTTCACCCTGCCCTGAAGATTTTTACATTTACTATTATACAATAGTTATATGTAAATAGCAATATATAGAACATAAGAAAACATTTTTATTTAGAATAAAGTACCCTTTCACTCTTAAATAATCTAATAAGAATGAAAATGAAGAGTGTAATGTAAGCTATGCTTGATCCGAAAGTAATTATA
The DNA here is from genome assembly GCA_012840905.1 of Acholeplasmataceae bacterium. Classification (GTDB taxonomy): domain Bacteria; phylum Bacillota_I; class Bacilli_A; order ML615J-28; family CAG-698; genus DUVT01. The sequence continues at coordinate 3,799 of DUVT01000026.1, read as the reverse complement.
AAGTTAACTAAATTAAAGTTAAAACTTAAAATTTCTCTTAAAGTAGAAATTGTATTAAAGATAGGTAATACATAAACTAATTTGGATGATGGATCATTAAGTGCAAAAATTGAAATGAATGGCGAGATTATTGCAATTATATATATTGGCATCGCCATTGTAGAAGCTTCTTTGATATTTTTCGCAAGCGTTGAAATAATTAATAGAACGGTTGATGCAAATAATGCTATAAGCAGCAATATTACAACTAAACCAACTATTTCTAAAACGCCATAATTTACTCCTCCCTCAAGTCCAAATATTGAACTTGAAAAAGGTAAGGATGCAAGTAAGCCAATAAATGAAGATAGAGCACTTAGGATTGTTAAAGTGGAGGTAGAAATAATTTTTCCAACAATTATCTCACTACGCTTAACAGGTAACATTAATAGTGTTGCTAGTGTTCCTCTTTCTTTTTCACCTGCAATTGCATCAGTTCCTATTCCAAGTGCACTTGCAAAGATAAATGTCATAATAATTGTAGGAAGAATCATCGCAAGGATTAAAGCACCACTTTGAGATTCATCTTCAATTGTTTTTGATTCTAGTGTAAATATTTGTGGGTTGATTCCAAATTTTTCATATAGAACTTGTTGATGAATTGAAATTATTGTTAAAGCTTTATTACTTGCAGATCCTGAAGTAGTACTTGTAGAATCATATAAGACTTCAACTTTTGGTAAGGTTTCAGTATTTACTAAATCATCAAAGTCTTTATCATAATACATTATTGCATCAATTTCACCGTCTAAAACCTTTTGTTTTAATTCTTCCAGTTCACCTTCTTCTGCTTTTATTATTTCAAAGTTCATATCTAAATCTACTTCAAATACAAATTCTAATGAATCAGGAAAATTAACAACATAAATTTTACTTTCTTCTTCAATTGTATCATCAATCAACGAATTAATTCCTGCACCCATAAAGGCATAAATTAAAAATAAAATTAATCCAGGCAATATTAGGGATGTAAATATCATTCTTGGAAACTTAAAAATCTTATCTAGTTCTTTTTTTACTACTCTAAATGAATTCTTCATTTCCAGCTACCTCACTATATAATTTAAAGAATACACCTTCGATGTCAGTATCAGGATACATATTCAATATATTTTCAACTGTATCACAAAGTGTTAATTTCCCATCAATAATAATACCAACACGATCACACATTTTCTCAACTAAATTCATAATATGAGTAGAAATAATAATTGTCTTACCTTGATCTCTTAATTCAAGCAAATAATCTGTTACAGATTTTGCAGTTATTACATCAAGTCCATTAGTAGGCTCATCAAAAATAATTATCTCAGGATCATGAATTAATGATATAGCAATTGAGATCTTTTGTTTCATTCCGGTTGAAAGTTCACCAATTTTAACTTCTTGGAATTTAGTAATTCCAAAACGCTCAAATAAATCAGCTTTTCTCTTTTCTACAAACTCTTGATTTAGGCCATGAAAACTCGCAAAATATTCAAATAAATAATTTGGAGTAAATTGTTCTTCTAATTTCAGTTCGTTTGTAAGAAAGGCAATCTTTTTCTTAATTGCGACTTCGTCCTTAATACTATGGCCATCTACATATATTTCGCCTCTATCAGGACTTATTAATGTTGCAATACATCTTAGCGTTGTAGTTTTACCTGCACCATTTGGTCCAAGCAAGCCAAATATTTCGCCTTTATAAGTCGAGAATGAAACTCCATTGACAGCAACTAGTAAAGGATTATCTGTTTTGTTAATTTTCATTTGTTTCTTAGACAATTTAAAAGTCTTATACAAATCTTTTATTACTATTGTTTCATTCATACTTTTTCCTCCTGCATTTATATTCTATTATTTTTTTAAAAAAATTGCAATATAAATAAAAACAAAATTATATATATAATACAAGTTAAAAAATAATGCTTTTTCATATCTATAATTATATGTGGAAAACTTCACAATAAAAAAATATGATATCAAATATTGATATCATACTTTTTATTTTAATTTCTTTTTTGAATGTATACTGGATAGTAAATGATCGGATATGGAATATATCTTGGTGCATTGTATACACCTAAGTAATAAGGATAATAATTATTGAATAGTGGTTTTGGATAAAAATTCGAGTAATAGTATAATTCATGAGGATTTACCTTTTTATCATCTTCTTCATTAAGCTTTGCTTCTTTTGTATCTAGTTCTACATTCGAATCTTCCTCTGCATAATCTTCATATATATTTGAACTTTGTAATTTACTATTGTCTTTTATTTCTTCTGTTACTTGTTCTTGTTGTTCAAGTTGTTCAGTCGAATAAATTTCCTCATCATCATCGATAGCCTTATAATCATCTTCTTCTATATTAGCAACTGGCGTCACAACTTCTTCATTTATTTGCGGATAGTAATCCTCTACAAAAGGTTCCATATCAGTTACTTCTAGATCTACTGAATCAGGAATGGAGGGTATTATAAGTTTTGTTCCAGGGATGAGTTTATCCCAAACGCGGATATGTTTATTATTTTCTATCAATTCATCTTTATTTAAATTATAAATATAGAGTATGTCTTCTAAGGTCTCTTTATTACGGACAATATGAAACTTCACTTTAATCACCTATTAAAGTTTATGTATAATTCTTAATAATATAACAAAAATCGTATTATGAAATACGATTTAGTTTGATTGTATGAAGTTTTCATTAATCTCATTTTCAAAATCATCATCAGCAGGTTCAATTATCTCGTTAGCTTGGAAGACAGTAACAAGCATCTTCGTTTCACCAATTATTTCGCCAACAACTTCAAAAATAATTTCAACTTCTAAGCCGGAGTCATCTATTTTTGCGTTTGTACAAGTAGGTTGTTGGATAATACGGATAATGATATCTTTTGTATCATTGCTTACATCATTTACGATTTGTCTAGTACGGATTACATCTTCATATTGAACTATCTTTTTAGCAATGTCTGTTTTAGTATTGTTATCATATGCATACCAAATATTTATTTCAAAGTTACCAGTAATTCCAACTTTATTACCATCTATTAAACTTCCTTCAAATTCATGATTGATAACCCAACAGCCAAGAATGCTAAAGGCTTCATTATTTGGAGAAACTTTATCTGTTAGTCTAATTATTTTTTTACCTTTTCCAACAACTGCTTTAGTTACAATCTCGCGAATTTCGTTCATTCATATCCCTCCTCAATAACAATATATTCATAGACTTGGAATATTGCTACTAGGTATTAATCTAATTTAATATATGAATGAACTTATTCAACTATACCCCTAAGATGCCATGTATAGGCTTTTTCAATTTTTACGTTTACAATTTTCCCAATTAAATCTTCAGTTCCTGGAAAATTAACTACTTTATTATGTTCTGTATAGCCTGTCAAGATGTTTGGATCTTTAATACTCTTACCATCAACCAACACTTTAACAGTTTTGCCTTCAAAGCGTTTATTACCAGTTAAATAACCTTCATTAATTAAATCATTTAATTCTTGAAGTCTTGCTTTTTTCACTTCCATGCTTGTGTCATCTTCATATCGTGCTGCAGGTGTTCCTTCTCTAGGTGAGAAGATAAAAGTAAACGCTCCTTCAAACCCAACTTCTTTTACTAGATCTAATGTTGCTTTAAAGTCTTCATCTGTCTCAGTTGGAAAACCAACAATAATATCAGTAGTAATTGAAATATCAGGAATTAATTCTTTTAATTTTTTAATTTTTTCTAAATATATTTCTTTAGTATATTTACGATT
>DUVT01000267.1 GCA_012840905.1 Acholeplasmataceae bacterium | reverse complement strand
TGTAAAACCGAAACGTAAAATTTCAAGTAAGATCACAGAAATTACAAGTATTACTGAGGATGATGTAAGAAGCGCCCCACCAATTGAAGAAGTAATAATTCAGTTTAATAAATTTATTGAAGGTGCTGTGTTAGTTGCCCATAATGCAACATTTGATAACTCTCACCTTTATCGAAATTTAAAAGATAATAACTTATATGTTGGTGAACTTCCTACAATCGATACAATGCAACTTGCAAGAGTTTATTATGGTGATAAATTAAAAACATTTAACTTAAAGGCACTTGCAAAACATTTTGATGTAGAATTAACTCAACATCATAGAGCTATTTATGATGCAAAAACTCTTGGAAATATTTTCTTAAAAATGCTTGGTGATTTAGAAGAGTTAGGAATTACAAATTATAATAAAATTAATTCATTAATCGATGAAGAGGAAGCATTTAAATTTGCTTATCCTACCCATTTCACTCTCTTAGCAAAAAATAGAACTGGACTTAAAAATTTATATAAAATAGTTAGTGATTCGCATACAAATCATTTTTATAGAGAACCACGAATATTGAAAAAGGTGTTAGAAAAACACCGTGAAGGATTATTAATCGGAAGTGGTTGTGGCAATGGTGATATCTTTGATATTGCATCTCGTGATAGTTATGAAAAACTATTAGATGCAGTAGATTTCTATGACTTTTTAGAAATCCAACCAGTAAGTCATTATAAACATATTCTTGATTCAGGAGATCCAGAATATGATGAAGAATGTATTAAAGATGCAATTAAACGAATCATTAAAGCAGGAAAAGAAAAAAATAAATTAGTAGTTGCAACTGGAGATGTGCACATTTTAAATAAAGAAGATTTAAAGTTTAGAGAAATCTTTATTAATGCACCACAAGTAGGGGGAGGTTTACACCCACTTTATCGTGTTGAAGAAATACCTTACCAAAACTACTTAACAACCGAAGAAATGTTAGCTGAGTTTATGTTTTTAGATGAACTAACAAGAGAAGAAGTTGTAATTACTAATACAAATAAAATTGCAGATATGGTAGAAGAATTCCCTCTTTTCCCTAATCAGTTATTCGCCCCAAGCGATGACTTTATGAAAGATATGGGAGTACCATCATTTAAAGAAGCTGTGCATGATTTAACTTATTCAAAAGCAAAAGAATTGTATGGGGAAAATCTACCTAAATATATTGAAGATAGAATTAACAAAGAATTAGATAGTATTATTGGAAACAACTATGCTTCCATTTACTATATTTCCCACTTGCTAGTAAAAAGATCAAAAGATGCTGGGTATGTAGTAGGTAGTCGCGGAAGTGTAGGTTCAAGTTTAGTTGCCTTCTTTATGGGGATAACTGAGGTTAATGGTTTAGTACCTCATTATTACTGCAAGAAGTGTCACTTTAGTGCATTTAAGTTTAATGATGAAGAAAAGAAATTATATGAAGTATCTGAAGAAGCAAAACAGTTTGAGGAAGTATTACAAACAGTTGGAACTGGTTTTGACTTACCAGATGCAACATGTCCTACATGTGGTCATGAATTAGAAAAAGATGGTGTAGATATCCCGTTTGAAACTTTCTTAGGTTTCGATGGTGATAAAGTACCAGATATCGACTTAAACTTCTCAGGTGAATATCAAGCAAGAGCTCATGAGTTTTGTAGAGAACTATTTGGTGAAGATAATGCCTTTAGAGCAGGTACTATCTCAACTATTGCATCTAGAACAGCTTATGGTTATGTAAAAGGGTATTTAGAACGTAAAGGTATCCAAGCAAGGACTTGTGAAATTAATCGTCTTGCAAACAAAATTACAGGTGTTAAACGTTCAACAGGACAACATCCAGGTGGTATAGTTGTTATTCCAAAAGAAATTGAATATAGCGACATAACACCAGTTCAATATCCTGCGGATGATTTAAATGCTCCGTGGAGAACAACTCATTACGATTATCATAAATTCGAAGATAACTTATTAAAACTAGATATTCTTGGTCATGATGATCCTACAATGATTCGCTTCTTAATGAACTTTGTAGAAGCAAATCCTAGTGAGTTTCCATTTAAGACTGTTGAAGAAATACCACTTTCAGACAAAAAAGTATTATCAATCTTTTCTGGATTAACTTCTTTAGGTGTTGAATCAACTCAAATCCACCAAGTAGTAGGAACTACAGGAATTCCTGAGTTTGGAACACAACTAACAAAGGAAATGTTAAGTGAAATAAATCC
>DUVT01000005.1 GCA_012840905.1 Acholeplasmataceae bacterium | reverse complement strand
ATTTTTTAATGTCTCAACAAGAAGTTTTAAATCTATCTATGCAAAAAGTGGAAGTGACATATCAAAAACTTATGCAGAAAGAGTTGTTCAAAGCATTGCAATTGAAAAACAAATAATTGAAAATCTAAATGAAAGATTAATTGCAGCTGCTAGTATGGTAATATATCACCGAGATATGCTCAGTAATGAATATTTAGAAGAAATTGCTAGTAGACAACAAGTCCATTATATTTGGTGGTATAATCCTGAGGGTGAAATCTTGTATGATTCTACGGATACATTTGTAGGTTGGAAATCTACTCCTGGTGATCCAATTCATAACTTTATGGTAAGTGGCGACGATATATTTATTGAAGGTATCAGAGAATCAACAGAAAGTGATGATTTCTATATGGTAATTTATAAGCGTGCAAGTGATGGATATTTTGTAGAAACAGCACTCAATGCTGATTATGCAATAGAATTAATCGATATGCATTCATATAAAAATGTTGTAAAAGATATAGTAGAAAATAATAGTCATGTAGAATATGCATTTATCATTGATGATACAAAAGAAATTGTTGCAGATTCTAGACCAAATAATGAGACTACTAATATAAACTTTTATAATGATGCATTTTTAGGTGAAACTATTAGCCAAGAAATATATTATTCTGTTAGCGATCATAATGTTTTAGAGTTTGCAACACCGATAATTGTTGATGATGAAGTTATTGCAGTATTAAGTGTTGGTTATTCTCTAGATTTTTATCGTGAGACAAGTAATTATATTATATTAATCTTAATCTCAGTTGCAATTGGAACAATTATCACATTTGGTATAGTTGAAATATTCCAACTTATTAAACCTTTAATCGTAATTGAAAATGCAATTAGTAGTTTTGATTTAGATACAGGAACATATGAAAGACCTAAAAATCCGACCAAAACATTTGAAAGAGCATTTAATGCGCTTGATAGTTTATCATATAGAATTCAAGCTGCTAATCGGGAAACGAAAGCATTATATGAAGAAGTAAAGGCACTCGCGATGAATGACTTCTTAACTAATCTTCCAAATCGTTATAACTTAACAAACAAATTAGAAGAGTTAATTAATGAAAATCAAGAATTTGCAGTATTATTTATCGATATCGATGACTTTAAGATTTATAACGATACAAAAGGTCATTTATTCGGAGATAGACTACTAATTAAAATTTCAGAAATTCTGCAATCAGGCTTCTATAACAATTACTTTATCTCAAGATACGGTGGAGATGAATTTATTGTTATTATTAAAACTAACTCCAAAGAAGCTATAGATAATGTGATTACAAATCTTTACAATGATTTAACAGAACCAATAGAAATTGAAGACTCTACATTTGTAATTAATTTATCTATCGGTATCTCTATGTATCCTATTCATGGTGATAATCCTACTGATTTAATTCAAAATGCAGATGCGGCAATGTTTGAATCTAAAAGTAGAGGCAATAATAAACATGTATATTATGATGAACTAAAAAAAGATCTCAAATAAATTGAGATCCTTTTTTTATTTAGATTGCGATAGTTGCATAATAGAGTTTTGCATAATAACCATTTTTCTTAATTAATTCATCATGTTTGCCTCGTTCTATTATACCTTCTTTACCCATTACTATTATTTCATCAACATCTTTAATAGTTGATAATCTATGTGCAATCACAATTGTAGTTTTATCTTTTGCTAAATCTTCAAATGCTTTTTGAACTAAGTTTTCAGTTATATTATCAAGCGAAGAAGTTGCTTCATCTAAAATTAAAATTTTTGGATTTTTCAAAAATAATCTTGCGATTGAAATTCTTTGTTGTTGACCACCCGATAATCTAACTCCTCTTTCTCCAGTTATCGTATCATAACCATGTTCTAAACTCATTATAAAGTCATGAATTTGTGCTTTCTTAGCCGCTTCAACAACTTCTTTAAAAGTAGCATCTGGTTTTCCATACATAATGTTTTCTTTAATTGTTCCATAGAAAATGAAAACATCTTGTTGAACTGTACCAATTGCTCTCCTTAAGTTATAGACATCATAATCTCTAACATCAATTCCATCAACTAAGATTTCACCTTCATTAACATCGTAAAATCTTGGAACTAGCTTGGAAATTGTACTTTTACCAACGCCTGTTTCTCCAACTAGAGCAATCTTTTTACCTGGTTCAATATTTAGACTAAATTGATTCAAGACATGTTCTTTATTATTTTCATCATTATTTTGATATTGGAAAGAAACATTCTTAAACTCAATTTTACCTTCAAAGTTATCCTTTTTAATAGCATTAGGTTTAGATACTATTTTTGGTTCTACATCCATAATATTAAAGAATTTCTCAAGACCAGATGCTCCTTGTTGGATTTGTTCCATTGAATTTGTAAGACGTTGAATTGGTTTGATTAGAAAGTTGATATATAGAAAATAAGTTGTTAGATCAATTACACTAAAATTAATATTTGGGTTAAACACAAAGTAACCACCGAATATTAAGATAGCTAAATTAGTTAGGTTAATGAAAAAATCATTCCCGGAACCAAAAAGTGCAATTTCTCTAAAAACATTACTTCTTGCTTTTCTATATTTCTTATTAACATCTTCAAATTTTATTTGTTCGAATTCTTCATTAGTATAAGCTTTAGTAAGACGAATTCCCATTAAACTCGATTCTACTTCTGCATTTAATTCACCTTGAACGGTACGAACTTGTCTAAACCTGTTCAACATTTTCTTTCTACGTCTTAATGAATACATAATTAACAACATTAAGAAGAAGAAAACTATTAATGTTAAATAGACATTTACAGTTAAAAGAATAATGAAACTACCTATTAACATTATAAAAGAAATAAACAAATCCTCCGGTGCATGATGACTCATTTCGGATACATCATGTAGGTGAGTTGTTAAGTTAGTCATTAACTCACCAGTTTTTTTATCATCAAAAAATTGATAATCAAGGATTTGAAACTTCTTAAACAAATCAGTTCGCATATCAGTTTCAATCCTAATCCCCATAATATGTCCCCAATAACCTATGAAATAGGAACAAAAAAATCTAATTACATATAAAACTATAAATCCAATTCCGATATAGATTAAAAACTTAACTTCAAATGATGGTTCATTAAACAAATCTTTTAAAACATAGTTTGTCATCATCGGAAATACTAAATCTATTGCTGAAAGCATAGTTGCAAAAAATAGATCTAGGATAAATAGTCTTAAGTGGGGTTTATAATATCTAGCAAATCTTTTTATCATTTTTACCTCTCATTTCTAAGTGCATCAATTGGTGATTTTCTAGATGCGATTAATGCTGGGATAAATCCCGAGATAAGTGATAATAGCATACTACCAACAAGAAGTATTAACATATACAATAGTTCAAATCTAGCTACTATAACACTTTCTACTCCTCTAAAGGAAAATGTATATTCACTTACCATCCCTTGTACAAATCCATTAACAGGATTTAATAATATTAATACACCTATTATTCCAAATAATCCTGACATAAAACCAATTACTAAAGTTTCTACATTAAAAAGTCTCGCAATATCTTTCTTTCTTGCACCAATACTGCGTAACAAGCCAATTTCTTTAGTTCTTTGTAATATCGAAACATAAGTGATTATTCCAATCATTATTGAAGAAACAATTAATGATACTGATGAGAAAATTATTAATACGGTTGAAAATACTCTGACTAATTCATGAAACTCATCAACTATATTATTTAATCTATCACTATAAATTATCTCAATCGTAGAATCAGGATTATCATAATTATCAATATGTTGTCTTATTAACATTCGATCATGAAACATTTCAGTATAAATTCTTATTTCATTTATGTCTGGAACAGCTCCAAGAGTAATTAAATTTTCTTCATATTGATACATAATGGAATCAATATAAGTTAAGCCTTCTTCAACTTCAAAAGGTTGATTTGTAAACACATCTAAATCTGTTCCATATGTTAATTGATCTTTTACGATATCTGATTCTAAATTATTATTAATAACTAAATCTGTTAATTCTTTTGAATGTAAAATTCCTGGACTATAAATCTTTGTTCCTGCATTTGGTTTACCTCTAATTATAGCAGTAATTGTAAACTTAATCTCAGAGTTTTCATACATTTGTAAGGCATTGCCACTTACTTTATATCCAGTATCCGTTTTTACATAATAATCGTTATGGTTTACGACTCTATATTCTTTTCCAATAATCTCAGAAAATTTTACTACATCTTTTTCATGTTCTAAATCTAATGATCTTAATATTGATGCTCCTATCGAGTTGTATTCACTAACTACTAAAGCAACTTCATATGGATTACTTGGAAATTCACCATATAATTTATCATATTGTTCTGACATAAAACTTAAATCATCAGTCATTTCAGTAAAATAGAAATAACTAACAAATGAATACGAATTTGTTTTTTTATTTTTTGTCATTACTCGCATTCTTGCATTTCTACGATAATTAATAACTGTATATAGGGATGAATCTAATTCTTCTACATGGCTTACAAAGTCTTTATCCATCACATTATAATAATCTCTTCTTATATCGCCTTTTATAACATGAATCTCATCACCATCAGGATATATTTCTAGTGGTGGTTTTTCTTCTCCTTCATCATCTACACTTTTTGGTGATGAATAAATATAGATAGGATAGTTTGCTAAAGCTTGCCTTTGTACATCTTCAATATATAAATTTACTCCCTTTGAAATAGATAGTACTAAACCAATTCCTATCATTCCAATACAACCAGCAAAAATAATTAATGGTGTTCTTAGTTTAGTTCTAAGTAAGTTTCTAATACTAATTTTTAGGCTTGTAAAGAAACTCATTGCAGTTTTTTTCTTAGTATACCTTTTATCAGTGGATGTAATATTAACTGGTTTACTATCGCTTACTACTTCACCATCAAGAATTTCAATTAATCGAGTTGCGTATTGTTTAGCTAAGTCAAGATTATGGCTAACTAATATTACTAATCTTTCTTTAGATATTTCTTTCAAGATATCCATTATTATTTTTGCATTTTTAGAATCAAGCGCCCCAGTAGGCTCATCTGCTAGAATAATGCTTGGTTCATTCACTATTGCACGAGCAATTGCAACTCTTTGAATTTGCCCTCCACTTAATTGATTAGGCATCTTATGTGCTTGATCAAGCAGTCCAACACTTTGAAGAGCTTTATTTACCATTTCAAGTCTTTTTGCTTTATCTAGGTTAATTAATTCAAGCGCAAGCTCTACATTTTCAAAAACATTTAGTTGTGGTAAAAGATAGTAGTTTTGAAAAACAAAACCGACTTCTTGATTTCTATAACTATCAAAATCACTATCTTTAAAAGTCGATGTGTCTTGATTATTGATATACATTTTCCCACTTGTATACTTATCAAGACCTCCAATAATATTTAATAAAGTAGTCTTACCACAGCCACTTGGTCCATGAATACAAACAAATTCTTTTTCTGAAAATTCTAAACTTACATTTTTTAAAGCATGTACTTTTGTGTTTCCTAATTTGTAATCTTTTGAAATGTTTTTTAGTATAATCATAACTATCCCTCGCAATAATGTATTATACCATTTTTAGCCCTGTTTTTCCACCCAAAAAAATGGCTATTATCTTATTTTTATGCTTAATAATTTTGCTGCTTTTATCTTCAAATTAGATTTAATAATTAGTTTTTAGTTAAAAATAAAAAGTCTTATGGACTTTTTAACCATAAAACCTTTATTACTCTTCGCTATTATTTTCAAATATTCTTTTTTTCATTTTCTTTGCGATTTCAATTCTTGGAATAATTATTATTCTTTTACATGTTGTGCATTCTAACTTGCAATCAACACCAACACGAACAATTTTCCACTGCTTACCACCACATGGATGGGTTTTCTTAAACTCTAAGATATCTCCAACATTATATTTTATCTTTACTCTGTCTATCATAGATTATATTCTTAGAAAATGGCATCTCAATTTGATGTTCTTCAAACACTTCTTTGAGATACTTTCTAATACCCCTTTCTACTGCATAGTGTTGTTCAGATATTGTTTTAACTGTAATTCGTATTTTTACTGAATTACCAACATCTATAATCCCAACAATATTTGGTCCTTCGATAATTTGGGGATAAATCTCTTTTAAGTTTTCAAGGTTTTCTTCAATAAGTTTAAATACTCGGTTAATGTCTTCTTGGTAAGCTATATCAAACTCAACTACACCAACAGAAGGATTACGTGAATAATTTATTATTTCTAAGATTTCCCCGTTAGAAATAACTTTTATTTCACCTTTCCAGTTTTCTAATCTAGTAGATTTAAGACCGATTTCTAAAACTTTCCCTTTGAATCCATTGATTTCTACAACTTCATCAACATCATAAAAATTATCAAATACAATTGCTACACCTGCTATTAAGTCTTTGATTAAAGTTTGTGCACCTAAACCAATAACTAAACCTAAAACACCAACTCCGGTTACTATCGGCATTATATCTACACCCCAAACACCAAGTATTGTAATAAAAACAACTATTGCAAGGGTGTAGCGAATTAAACTTCTTATTAATCTCGTAATTGTAACAGTACGTTTGTTTTTTTGACGTTTTATTATTCGATTGAATATAAATGTAATAATAAACGTTAGAACAATCGTAACTACCAATATAATTGCAGTTGTAATAAGTTTTGGAACATTATTATTAATAAAATCTTGAAACCATATCATTGATTACTCTCCAAGTTATTTTTTATTATTTCCGTAGCTAACTGTCTATATTCTCTACTTGATCTTGAATGGTAAGCTGTTTTTAAAACTGGTTTACCTTGCATCGGTGCATCTTGTAAATGCGCAGAACGACTAATAATCGTTTTAAAGGTTTTGGTTGGGAATAGTTCTCGTACTTTGTCAGCTACTTTATAACCAAAAATGTTTCGATTATCTAATTTGGTAAGTAAGACACCCTCAATTGTAAGTATCTTTCCTTTTTGATTTTGAATAGCTTGAACTTGGTTAATTTTATTTACCATTTGGGTTAATGCATCATATGCTAAATATTCACATTCAACTGGTATTAAAACAGAATCCGCAGCAAATAATGCATTTTCGCTTGTAACACCTAAAGAAGGTGGACAATCAATTAAAATAAAATCATAAACTTCTTTTACTGATTGGATTTTCTTTTCTAAAATTAACTCTTTTGCTGCTACGTTAAATAAATCCGTTGCAACTCTTGCAAGTTTAATCGATGCCGGGATTATATCTAAATTAGGATCATTAGTTTTATAAATACTTTCTTCTAAACTAATTTCATTAACTAATAAATCATAAGTAGATATATCAATTAATTCTCTTGAAAAACCTAAACCGATTGTTGCATTAGCTTGTTCATCTAGATCTATTAATAATACTTTCTTCCCACTGCTGCTAAGTGCAGATCCTAAGTTTATAGATGTAGTAGTCTTCCCTACGCCCCCTTTTTGATTTGCAATTGCAATAATCTTTCCCATTCCCTCACCGCCTTATAAATGTTTTTTCTTTATAACTGCATAACTCCTAGGATATTTGGGATTTGTTTTCTCCCGTTTTTTGAAGTCAATAATAACTCTACTACCTAAATCATTAGGCAATTCATAATTATAAATATTATCAACATCGCATTTAAGTTTTTCAACTGCACCTTTTGCACTAGTTAATTCATCTTCATATGAAATTCCTTTTAAGGCCAAAAAATGACCTCCTACTTTTACATACGGAACAGTTAATTCTAATAACACTGGTAGAGATGCTACTGCTCTAGCAGTTACTATATCAAATGAATCTCTTAAATCTTCTTTTATGTTCTCGCTTCTATCATTAATAATTTCTACATCTTCTAATTCTAGCAATTTAACTAATTCCGTTAAGAAATTGCATCGTTTCCTTGTCGGTTCAATAATTGTAATTTTCAAGTGGGGATATAAGATCTTGATCGGGATCGCAGGAAAACCAGCACCACTTCCAATATCACAAAATGTATTAACAGTAGTTAAATCATAAGCATCTTGAACTTTTAGCGAATCATAAAAATGTTTAATATATACTTCATCTTTATCAGTTATACTAGTTAAGTTGTATTTTTTGTTTTCTAAAACTAAAAATTCAAAGTACTTTTCAAACTGTTCGTTTTGTTTTTTATTTAATTTAAACTCCTTTAATACCTTTAACATCATAACTTGCCTTTTCTAACCATACTAAAATAATTGCAACATCACTTGGATTAACACCACTGATACGTGAAGCTTGAGATAATGTTTCTGGTTTAACTAACTTTAATTTTTCACGCGCTTCACTTGAAAGGTTATGAATTAAATCATAATTAAAGTCTTTTGGAATTTTTCGATTTTCCATTAACTCCATTTTTTTAGCTTCTTTATTTGCTTTTTCAATATAACCAGAATATTTGATTTCAATTAATGCTTTTTCTTTTATATCTTCTGGACCTAGGTCAATATTTAAAATATTTTCTAAATCTTTGAATGTATTCGCAGGACGTTTTAAAAATTCATACCCTGAAATTTTTTCATTAATTACATTTAAATTATTATTTAGTAAGTATTCATTAATTTCTGGTTTTGGAGTTAATTTATATTCCTTAACCTTTTCAACTAACTCTTTTACTTTAGCTTGTTTTTCAAGATGTTTTTCATATCTTTCTTTGCTTACTAAGCCAATTTCATAACCATATTTTAATAGTCTATCTTCACTATTATCATGTCTTAATAATAGACGATATTCAGCTCTTGAAGTTAATAAGCGGTAAGGGTCTTTTACTCCTTTAGTAATTAAATCATCAATTAATACGCCTGTATATGCTTCGTTACGCTTTAAGATTAGTGGTTCTTTTCCTTGTAATTTTAAAGATGCGTTAATACCAGCCATTAAGCCTTGGCATGCAGCTTCTTCATAGCCACTTGTCCCATTTACTTGACCTGCAAAGAATAAACCATCTATATGTTTAGCTTCAAGATTGTGTTTTAGTTGTTGTGGGTCAATTGCATCATATTCGATTGCATATGCATATTTAGTAATCACTGCATTTTCAAGACCAGGAATACTTCTAACTAATTGTTCTTGTACATCTTTAGGCATAGAAGTTGATAAACCTTGAATATACATCTCATCTAAAAGTTCGCTTTCAGGCTCAATAAAGATTTGATGTCTTTCTTTGTCTCTAAACCTTACAATTTTATCTTCAATAGATGGACAGTATCTTGCTCCAACTCCTTCTACAATCCCACTATACATACTAGATTTGTCTAAGTTATTATCAATTATCTCATGTGTTAAAGGGGTTGTATAAGTTAGGTAACAAGCAAGTTGTTCTGAAAGTGGTCGAACACTTTCTGTCTCATCTGAAAACTTAAGATTACCTTCATCACCAGTTTGAGGAATTGTTTTTGAATAATCAATTGAATCTTTTTTAATTCTTGGTGGTGTTCCAGTCTTTAATCTTTTTAGTTTAAATCCTAAACTCTTTAATGATTCAGATAACTTAGATGTAGTTTTTTCATTGTCCGGACCTGAACTAATTGCAGTATGACCAACTAAAATCTTTGAAGACTGATAAGTGCCGGTACATAAAATTACAACTTTAGCATTAATAATGCTATTATCTTCTAACTTTACCCCAACTACTTTACCATCTTCAACGATGATCTCGTCCACCAATTTTACAAGCGTATCTAAGTTTTCTTGATTACGTACTAATTCTTGCATTGCTTTAGGATATTTAATTTTATCTATTTGGGCTCTTAAGGCTCTAACTGCAGGGCCTTTAGAGGAATTAAGCATTTTTATTTGTAATAAGGTTTGATCACTAACCTTTGCCATCACACCACCTAAGGCATCAATTTCTCTTACGATGATACCCTTTGCCGGTCCACCAATTGATGGATTACAAGGCATGCTAGCTATGCGATCAAAATTACCCATTACTAATAATGTTTTGTTATTTAATCTTGCAGTTGCAAGGGCAGCTTCAACACCTGAGTGTCCACCACCTATAACAATTACATCATATGTCATATGATCACCTTTTCTTTATTTTAACATACATTAATTACTTTCTCTATAAACATTTAAATTTTTTTTACCTTCTTTTGAATTTATGCTATAATAAATTCACTATGAGGTGAAGATAAAAATGGACAAAATTCTTGAACACACAGAACATTTTACGCTTACTCCTGGCTCATTTGACCGTTATTCAAATATTACTCCATATGCAGTATTTGATATATTTCAAGAAGTAGCCGCTCAGCATGCAAATATTCTTGATGCAAATTTTAATAAAACTAACAGTGAGTTTTTTTGGCTACTAATTAGGAGTAAGTATGAAATTATTAAGCCAATTACAAAACCTATTAAAGTTATTGTAAAGACTTGGCCACTGAAACCCGAAAGAATCGATTATGAGCGTGAATATCAAGTATTCGACTTGGATAATAATCTTCTTATTAAAGGATCTAGTAAATGGTGTATTTACGATTCAGTTAAAAATACAATATCCAGAGAGACATTTCATTTTTCGGGTAGTTATTTAAATTTAAGAAACTTTGATCAACCACTAAAAAAAATTAAACCTCTTCCACTTGAGGAGTTAGAGCATGTTTATAATTATAAAGTGATGCCATCGTTTCTAGATATAAATAACCATGTAAATAATGCTAAATACTCAATAATGGTACTTGATGCATTAAATCTTTCAAAAAATGAATCTATTAAAACAATCGAATTTAATTTCAATAAAGAATTAAAACTAAACGATATTGTATCTATTTATAAAAAGAAAATCGAAAATACATATTTTGTTTATGGATATTTAAATAATGTGCTTCATTTTGCTTCTAAGGTTGAAGTTACCAAATAAGCGCAATCTTATTTTACCATATTTTAACCTTAATATTACATTCTAACACTTATTATATAATAACTTTTATGCACTATTAAACCGGCTCAATTTTGAGCCGGTATTTTATAATTCCAAATTTTTATTAATTTTCTTCTTTATCTTCTGACTCTTCGCCACCAGTTTCTTCTTCCTCTTCAGATTCCTCTTCTTCTGGTTCTGGCTCAGTAATTGTAATTTCAATTGTAGCTTCTACACCATCAATTGAGGTAACTGTAATTGTAACAGTTCCTGCTTTAGGAGTTTCTGGGAATGTTACAATACCTTCTACATCAACAAGCGCAATTGTCTCATCACTTGAAGTGAAAGTTAAAAGAGGGTTTGCAGCATCAGGTAAGATACCTACTTCTAAAGTGATTTCTGTAATTACTTCATTTTCAATATCTTCTAAGGCAACTTCTACTACATCAGCGGTTAACGTTAACTCAGATGTAGGGCGATATTTTACAAAGAAATCTCTTTTAGCACTAACTCTATCATCTTCCACTGAAGTTGCAACAACACGAACTCTTGCACCGCCATTATTAAATTCTTGAAGACCATTTTCGCCTCTAAGTGGTTTTAAGATGCCATCTTCAATAACAGCAACATCTGTACCTAGTTCAATTGACCAAGTTACTTCATTAGAGAAGTGTTCTGGGAAAATTTTCACATCAAGAGGTAACTCCTCATCAACGTAGATCGTGTTTTTCTCTGCAATAATTTGTAAGCCGTCTACTGGCTCTCTAGTAACAATTACTCTTGTATAAGCATATTTAACTTTATCAACTGTAGCAGAAACAACTACTTCTCCAACTTTTAAGCCAGTCGCAAATCCATCTTCAAATTTAATAATTCCTTCTTCTGAAAATGAATAAGTTACAACTGCATCATCTTTATATTCACCCATAATTAATTGGAGATTTATAGTTTCTCCTAATTGGATTTGATGTTCATGATTCACAAATCTAAAAATTTCTAAGTTTCTTCTTTGGCCACAACCAATTAAGACAAATAAAAATATTAATAAATAAGCGATTTTAAACTTCTTCATACTAAAATCCTTTCAAACTCTTTTCTTATAATAAATTATACCACAAAAGTTAGTCATTGTTAAGTGAAGATTTTATTTTTTTATAATTTAGTAAAGCGATTAAGCCTAAGCCAAAAATACTTCCACTAGTATCAATTAAGACATCAATTATTGAACCCACTCTATTCTCAACAAACAACTGAATAAATTCATCTGTTGCAGCAATCATAACACAAATTCCAAGTACTATTAAGAATGTATATATACTTACATTTTTATAGTATTTATGTGAATTTTTTACTATATTTAAATATTTAAAATAGTTATATAGAAAAATTGCCAACAAGAAAAATTCAAAAAAGTGAGCTCCTTTACGGATAAT
>DUVT01000266.1 GCA_012840905.1 Acholeplasmataceae bacterium | reverse complement strand
CCTTACTTCTAAACCCTAAAAAATGCTCATAATAAGAATCTAAAAACTTACCAATTAAAGAAGTATCACTTTCAAGTTTCATTACTAATTCATGATCTAAATTTTCTAATTTTACTAAATATAGAAACTTAATAAGGTTTGTTAAGTCGTTGTTTAATAGTTCCATCCCAGATGCACATCTTTTACAACACATTCCCCCATATTCAAAAGCAAAACCAACTAAATCGTCTTTTTCATCACAGTTAACACATCTAGAAAAGATTGGTCCAACCCCTAGTAAATATAATAGTTTCAACCTAAAGACAATTAAATAATAAGCTGAATAGGGTCGTTCATCAATTATTGTTAAGATGTCATCTAAGAAGTTATATAAAATCTCATAGTCAGATATTTGTTTACCTAAAGTATTAATCAACTCCATAATTAAAAAGCAATCATTGAGTTTTTCAAAAGATTGCTTTAAATTCGAATAATTATTAATAATTGTTCCAGAAGTTAGAATTTTAAGCGAATCTTGATTTTTCTCACTAAAGTCAAAGCCAATTTTCGTTAACTCATTTGAATAACTAAAATTCTTGCTTTTATATTTAGCTCCACCTTTTACATAATAATTACTTAAACCTTCAGTTGTAAGGATTGTAATTATTTTTGAAGTTTCTTGATATTTAATGCTTTTCGTTATTATTCCTTCGCTTAATTTCATCTTTCTCTCCCATAGAAAGTTCCCTAGATATTTCCATACTATGTTTCATTTGTTTGTAATTTAAATAATCTTCTATTTTTCCACTTTTCATGAATTTAGAAAATGCTTTTTTCAAATCGATTCTCTCATTTATCAATATGCTTGTCATTTTTCTAAATTCTTATACATGATAGATTATTTTACCAAATTATAACCCATACGACGAAGTTGATTTATTTTATTTCGCCAATCTGGTTCAATTTTAACCCATAGTTCTAAAAATATTTTTTGACCAAGTAACATTACTATTTCTTTACGAGCAAGCGAACCAATATTTTTAATCATCTCGCCTCTGTTACCAATAATAATTTTCTTTTGCGATTGACGTTCTACATATATAGTTGCATGAATATTCATCAAGTTTGGATTTTCTTCATCTTGCATCATTTGATCAACAACAACCGCAATGGAATGTGGAACTTCTTCTCTTGTTAAATATAAAACTTTTTCACGAATCAATTCAGATATTATAAATTGTTCTGGATAGTCACTCACCTGATCGGCTGGATAATACATCGGTCCATCTTCTAAATAATTTTTAATTGCATCAAGCAATTTATCAGTGTTTTCACCTTTAAGAGCACTAATATAATAGACTTCTGTAAACTCAAAGCTTTCAGTATACTTAATGATATTTTCCATCAATTTTTGCTTATTTTTTACAATATCAATCTTATTTACAACTAAGAAGATTGGAGTTTCAATATCTTTAAATTGTTTAATTAAATATTCATCTCCACCACCAAAATCTTCTGTAGCATCAACAATCCATAGAATCAACTCTACATCTCGAAATGTAGATAAAGATTCTTTATTCATAAATTCTCCTAATTGATGTTTAGGTTTATGAATTCCTGGAGTATCGATAAAAATTATTTGTTCGGTATCTGTTGTATAAATACCTCTAACTTGGTTTCTTGTTGTTTGTGGTTTAGGGGAAATGATTGATACTTTTTGATTTAAAATATGATTTAGTAAAGTTGATTTACCTACATTTGGTCTACCAACTATCGCAACAAAACCACTTTTAAAATTAGTTTCCATTATCTAGAACCTCACCTTCAAAACTATAAGGTAATAAATCTTTTACTTTATATTCTTTAATGTCTTTATTTAAGTTAGTAAGGATAACTGTTGCATCTTTATCCATTAATTCACTCATAACTTGTCTACATGCACCGCATGGTGAAATTGGTGTATCAGTATTACCAATCACCATAATTTTTTCAATATCAGCTTTTCTATAACCTTGAGAATACGCATTAAAGAGTGCTGATCTTTCTGCACAATTGCTCAAACCATAAGATGCATTTTCTACATTACTTCCAGTTATATATTTACCGTTTTTAAGTAAGATTACGGCACCAACATGAAACTTTGAGTATGGTGCGTAAGCATTATTATAAGCTTGTAATACTTCCTTATACATTGCTTCATCAAACTTCATTATTTTCTCTCCTATAATTTAATTCATTTAAGATTTCTTCTTGTTTTGCAAACATTTCTATTTCTTCTTCATTTGTATGATGATCATAACCTTTTAAGTGTAAGATACCATGAACTAATAAAAAGGCAAATTCACGTTCCACACTATGATTATATTCTTTTGCTTGAGAATATACACGCTCAATATTAATAAATATATCACCTAAGTATTCACCATCTTCATCTACAAAACTTAAGACATCTGTTTCTCTATCAATATTACGATAATCTCGATTTAAATTTCTAATCTCTTCATTATTTACTAATATCAAACTAATTTCTGTATTTTCATTAAAATAATTACTAACATCTTTAACTATTTTTTCAAAGTCAAAATGAATTTCAGCTTGATAATTATTATAAATATTAATCTCCATTTTCATCATATCTTTCAATTATTTTTTGTACAAGCGGATGACGCATTACATCGTGCTTATTGAAGTGCACTACTTTTAATTTTTCTACACTATCTAATATTTTTAATGCATGAACAAGTCCAGATGAAGTATTATGCGGTAAGTCGATTTGCGTTATATCTCCGGTAATAATCATTTTAGAGTTGAAACCAAGTCGTGTTAAGAACATTTTCATTTGTAAAATGGAGGTATTTTGAGCTTCATCTAAAATAACAAT
>DUVT01000265.1 GCA_012840905.1 Acholeplasmataceae bacterium | reverse complement strand
GTTACATTTCTAAAATTTATTATTACCAAATTAATAATATTTATTTTAGATTTGTAATTCTTCTACAATCATCGCGAAAATTTCTAAGGTTGTAAGTGTGCCTACAGGAACGAAAGTTTCAATTATTTCATTATAACGATTAAAAGCTTTAATCGTTTCCTTCTTTTCCCCTCTCAAAGTTTTTTCAATGTCTTCTAAGATTTCCCCAAAGGCAACTCTAATTTCTTCTTTATACATGTTTTTCTCTTTTAAAACTTCTATTAAATCTGATAAATAAAGTGCATAATTTATTAGAAGTTCATGTTGTAAAAACTTGGATAAATCGCGTTTAAAGTATGTATTATAATAAATTTTTATTTCTTCGAGTTGTTCATGAAAGAAGGAAAACCCAACTTCAAAAATAACTTTTAATTCTTCATCAATTGGCTTATTTTGATCATATTGAAATTCAATATAACCTAAGACTTTAATTAAGTCACGAATGCGATCATAAACAAGCGAATTATTTTCTCTTAATAACTCAATAAAATTATAGTTGCCCTTCATATAGGCTTTATAATCTTGTATATTAATCATTATTTGTTTTCCTTATACATCTTTTTATAATTTATTTTACCTTTTTTGTTTGGTCTCATATTATCTCTTGCGAGTTTTTCAAAGACTTCAGGGCTTCCTTCAACAATATCTTCTTTAACAACAACCAAACCACGATCACTATCAATATACATTAAGAAATAATCTTCAAATTCATAAATAGATTCAAAATGTTCCCAGCCAAGTACTGCTTTTCCTTCTACATTCTCAATAAACCTGGTAATTTTATATTTTGTAAATTCCATTATTTCAACACTATCTTGTCTTTCCTTTTCATTTCGTTTAATAATTCCTTTAATTCTACCATATGAGAAAAATGGAATTGAAAACAAAATAAACATCACTAGTCCCCAAGAGATTGCTTTACTTGCAGGAGTTGATTCTGGGCTAACTGTATTACTAATAGCTAAATAAATACTTAATACACCTGCAATCAAGAATAAATAGATTGACGACGATTTTCTAAGTAAATGGAATGAATAAAATTTATAATGATACTTTTTGTTAT
The DNA here is from genome assembly GCA_012840905.1 of Acholeplasmataceae bacterium. Taxonomy (GTDB): domain Bacteria; phylum Bacillota_I; class Bacilli_A; order ML615J-28; family CAG-698; genus DUVT01. The sequence continues at coordinate 3,523 of DUVT01000265.1, read as the reverse complement.
ATCTACTTTTTACTACTACTTTGTTCATAGTCCGCTCCTTTTATAAAAATCATAAAATAATTATACCATATTTTAGGTTTTATTTAAAGATACAATTTTTTTGTATCCTATCTATATTTTTCCGAACTTATGATATAATATTAAAAGTGAGGTAATAAATATGAAGAATAAACTTATAAAAGCAATCGCCTTTGATGGTAGAATTAGAGCTTACATTACAAATACAACTGATGTTACAAATGAAGCCATTAAAACCCACGACTTATGGCCTAGTGCAGCATCAGTTTTAAGCAAAACCATGACTGTTGGTTTAATGATGGGGGCTATGCTTAAAGGGGAAGAAGCCTTAACAATCAAAATCGATGGTAATGGTCCAATTGGAAATGTAGTAATCGATAGCGATTCTAAAGGCAATGTAAGAGGATATGTTGATAAACCACATGTCCACTTCTCCAGAAAACAAACATTAGATGACGTTACAACTCTAGGGTATAATGGATATATTGATGTTGTAAAAGACTTAAAACTAAAAGATTTATACTCATCAACAATTCCAATCCAAAGTGGAGACCTAGCAAAAGAATTTACATATTACTTTGCTATGAGTGAGCAAACTCCATCTGTTGTAGCGCTCGGAACAATGATTAACGAAGACAATACATGTCGAGTAAGTGGTGGTATGATCATCCAACTAATGCCTGGTCATCAAGAATCAGACATTGTATATTTAGAAAACAAGTACGAAATCTTAAACAAGTTTTCTACACTCTTAACAGAACATCAAGATTTAACTGAAATCTTAAAGTTAGTTTTTGATGATAATTTTAAAGTATTAGAAACAATGGATGTGAGATTCCATTGTGATTGTACAAAAGAGAAATTCTCTGCTGGGATTGCAACATTAGGCAGTGAAGAAATTGAAAAGATTATTGAAGAAGACGAACAAGCTGAAGTAATTTGCCATTATTGCAATACTCAATACTTATTTTCTAAAGAAGATTTACAAAATATATTGAAAGGGATTAAATAATGAAAACATTAGAATTTGCAAAGAAAATTTTAGAAATTCCTAGCCCGAGCGGCTATACAAAAAACATTATTGAATATCTAGCTAATATTTGTAAAGAAAAAAACTTAGATTACTACATAACTAAGAAAGGCAATCTAATTATCGAAATGAAGGGCGAAAATTCCTACACACTTGGTTTAAGTGCCCATGTAGATACTCTTGGCGCCATGGTAAGAAGCATCGATTCTAAGGGAAATTTAAAGTTCAGTGTTGTAGGGGGACCAATTCTTCCAACTTATGATGGTGAGTATTGTTATGTAATTACGAGAGATAACAAAGTTTTTACAGGAACTTTCTTATCCAATAGCCCTGCTGTTCACGTTCATAAAGATGCAAGAACACTTCCAAGAACTGAAGAAAATATGCATATTAGACTAGATGAAAAAGTTAAGTCTAAAGAGGATGTTTTAAAACTTGGAATTGGACCTGGTGATTTTATTGCTCTTGATCCAAAAACAACTATAACTGAATCAAAGTTTATTAAATCAAGATTTTTAGATGATAAAATTTCTGTAGCAATTTTATTCTCGCTAATTGATCATATTATTGAAAATAAAGTTAAGCTTAAAAATAACTTAACATTTATTATTTCTACATATGAAGAAGTTGGCCATGGTGCAACATTCATTCCAAATGTTGATGAATTAATTGCTGTTGATATGGGTTGTATTGGCGAAGACTTATCATGTACAGAATATGATGTTTCGATTTGCGCAAAGGATGGTTATAGCCCATATGACTTTGACCTAACAAATAAACTAATCAACCTTGCAAAAGAAAATAAACTTAACTATGCAGTCGATATTTATCCATATTATTCAAGTGATGTATCTGCAGCACTTAGGGGTGGTAATGATATTAAAGGTGCTTTAATTGGCCCAGGAGTTAGTGCATCCCATGGAATGGAAAGAACACATTTAGATGCTGTTAATAATACTCTAAAACTTTTAATTGCATATATTAATAGTTAAAAAGCACTGGAAATTTCCAGTGCTTCTTTTTTTTAATATATATAAAATCTAGTTTTAAGCTGCAAGAGCTTTATTATATGCAGTTTGTGCTAGTAAATAATAATCTTTAAAGTCAGCTAATGTAGCACCACTTACTACACCATCGATTCTCCATTTATTATCTTCACCTTTTTCGATTGTGTCAACAGTCGCATTCATCTTAGTGCCTTTAATAGCTTTTACGATTTCAGCCATGTTTCCTTGCCAACCAAGTGGGAAGTTTTCTCCATGCCAGTAGTTAGTTTCTAATTTAGTAAATCCTAACTCGCCTTCACTTGTAACAGGAGCGTCTGCTTCAAGTTCTGACTTTTCAAAGTCACTTGTAGCAACATATGCATTACCAGCAACTAATTCTTCTACATACCATTTTCTATTTTCTTCTTTTTCTGTTAGCCATACATATAAATCATCAATATCTTCCGCAGAGTATTTTACAGTTTGTTTTGTATATGTTTTCTCACCAATTTTTAATGGCTCATCTCTTAACTCACCAGTAAAATGTCTACCACCAATAACTAAATATTTTCCATACCATGTTGCTCCATCAGCAACAACATCTGCAGGAACTTCTTCAGCTTCAACTGTTTTTAGTTTTGCCCAAGTGTTTGGTAAGTAATATTCATTAAAGCTTGCATCTGTAACTTGTTCTGCTTTAACTTTTACAGTTGCAACACCAACATAATCAGTATGAGTAATTCCATATGCAACACCTTCTTTTTCAGTGTTATCTGGAGTTTTCTTACCACAAGCACTTAAAACTAGCACAAATGTTGTAATTATAAATAATGTTATAAATTTTTTAAACACAAAAACTACCTCCAATTGTAATATCTATATTTATTATTTTTATATTCTTCAAAAATATACAAAATAATCTACAACTTAAATATTTTACCATTTTTTCCCTTATTTGTAAACTGATATTATAATTTAAAAAAGGCACTAGTTAATCAAAACTAGTGCTTATTAATTAGCTTTTTAACTTGATTATATACCTTATTTACAGGTAATCCCATTACATTAAAAAAGTCACCTTCAACTTTTTTAATATGTTTTGAAAATCTACCTTGGATTCCATAACCTCCAGATTTATCATACGGTTCATCACTACTTATATATGATTCTATTTCTTCAGAAGTCATCTTATCAACATATACTTTAGTTACTTCTACAAATACTTCTTTATAATCTAAATATTTTATATAAACTGCAGTCATTACTTCGTGTGAACGATTATTTAATAGATTCATCATTCTTCTAGCATCTTCTTTATTTACTGGTTTACCTAAGATTACTTCATCTACAACAACAATTGTATCAGCACAAATAACTAATTCATCTTGATGTTTATTTGAGACAGCTTTCCCTTTTTGTTTTACGACTTGCATTGCATAATCTTTTGGGTCAGTATAACTTTCTACATCTTCATCAAGATCAACATAAT
>DUVT01000264.1 GCA_012840905.1 Acholeplasmataceae bacterium | reverse complement strand
GTGAAGCTCAAGATGGTGAGTTTGATTTAATGCTCACCAATAATTTTGGTTATAAAGCTAATTTTACTTATTTAAGTGATAATAGCTTTATCCTTTCAATAGATCAGAATCAAAAAATAAATAATAAAGACCAATCAATCTACTATGAACAAATAATTAATAGTATGAATGACTTGGTTTGGATAATGGATACTGATTTTAATTTCACTTATATGAGTCCATCAATTAAGAATGTCCTTGGCTATGATGTTGATGACCTTGTTGGGAAAAACATTACTGAAGTAATGAGTAAAGAAAACATCAACAAAGCTAAAGCCCTTTATGATGTTGCAATAATTAACCAAAACCCAGAAAGTTGGTTATTAGATATTAACCAAATGCATAAAGCTGGGTATATGGTTATGATGGAATATATTGTAAGGTTCTTAAAAGATGCAAATGACAACATCACAAGTATGATGGGTGTTGGAAGAGACATTACAGAGTGGATGGTCGCAGAACAAAAACTGAGAGAAAGTAAAGAAAGATTAACTTTATTACTTAACTCAACTGCTGAAGGTATATTTGGTGTTGATCAAAATGGGATTATCACGTTTGTAAATAAGGCGTGTTTAGATGTACTGGGTTATGATGATATATTTGACTTAGTAAATAAACATGTAAAAGTGATAATGGGTATAGATAATGACGAAGAATTTTTCTTAGAAAGATTTAAGAAAGTCTTTGCTGGTATAACTCATCAACATGAAGTTGATCAATTTGTAAGAAAAGATGGAAGTAGTTTTGTTGCAGAGTATTATATTTATCCACAAACAATAAATTCTAAAATCGTTGGTTGTGTTATAACATTCTTTGATATAACCGAGAAAATTAAAATTGAAAATGAACTTTATGAAGCAGAAAGAAGTAAATCAGTTTTAATTGCAAATATTCCAGGATTAGTATATCGTTGTAGTTATGATGAACATTATACAATGAGTTTTGTAAGTGATGGAAGCTATGACTTAACGGGATATTTTCCGGATCAATTAATCGGTAATCGCGATATTAGTTTTAATGATATAATAGTACCTAAGTATCGCAAACGTATTAGAGATCGTTTAGATGCTATAATAGGTAAAGATGAAATATTTAAAGAAGAATATGAAATTATTTGTGCTGATGGTTCTACAAAGTGGGTGTTAGAACAAGCACAATTTATATATGATGATAATGGTGAAGTACTAGCATTAGAAGGTATGCTAATTGATATATCTGATCAAAAGAAAAAACAAGCTGAAATTGAGTATTTATCTCAATATGATAGTTTAACCGGGCTAAGAAATAGATTTTCATATGATCGAGCTAAAGATAAGTATCTTTCAGAAGAATATTTACCAGTGTCAATGATTGTTGGTGATATTAACGGCTTAAAGTTAATCAATGATGCTTTTGGCCATAATGAAGGAGATAGAATGATTATCGAAACTGCAAGACTCCTTAGTGAAGTGATGGGAAGTCGTGATCTAGTTTATAGAACAAGTGGTGATGAATTTACTATCTTCTTGCCAAATACTGATTCTAAAGCAGCTTATGAAAAACTAAAAGAAATTATGGATCATGTAAATGAGTATAACTTAACAATCTATAATGATTTATTTAGAATAAATCTAGCACTTGGTTTTGCGACTCTTGAAAATTTAGATGCAGACTTTAAAGATGTTGCAAGGGTTGCAGAAGAATATATGTATAAGCGTAAGCTTAATGATCGTAAGAGTTCATATAGTACAATAATTTCATATATTAAGAGTACAATGTATGAACGTAGTCAAGTAACGGAAGAACATGCAGAGCGCTTAAAGGAATATTCGAATATGTTAGGTCTAGCACTTAACTTATCGCAAGTTGAACTGGATGAACTTGCTTTAGTATCAACTTTACACGATATAGGTAAAGTAGGTATTGATGATAGAATATTAAAGAAACCAGAACCATTAACAGATGAAGAATGGGCTGAAATGAAACGTCATCCAGAGATAGGTTATAGAATTTGTATGGCATCTCCAGAACTGATGAGTATTGCGCCATATGTATTAAGTCATCATGAGCGTTGGGATGGAACTGGTTATCCAGCTGGCTTAAAAGGTGAAGAAATACCTTTACTAGCAAGAATTATTTCGATTGTTGATGCATATGATGCGATGACTGAAGATAGAGTCTATCGTAAGAAATTATCAAAAGAAGAAGCATTAGCAGAAATTGAAAAAAATGCAGGAACACAATTTGATCCGAAACTTGCAAAACTTTTTGCAAAACTAATGCGTAATGAAAAGAATCTTCGTAATAAGAAATAAATTAAAAGTATTTGAAAAAAATATAAAAGCTTTATGGTTTAACCATAGAGCTTTTAATTTTGACTAGTAATTTAAGACTTCCTTTTTAATCCAAAATAAGTTATAATAAATATATAGGTGAAAAGAGGGTGTATTATGAATTTATTGTTTACATTGAATAAAAAATATTTCCCCCAGTTAATTGTACTACTAAAATCAATTCATCATAATAATCCTGATGAAGAATTTCATATTTATATTATTTCAAAAGAATTAGACGATAATCATGTAGAAGAGATTTTTTCAAACTTAAAAGAAGCTAAAGTAACTATAACTTTATTAGAGTTTGATGAAACTTTACTAAAAGGTTCACCCACATCAAAACGCTATCCATTAGAAATATACTATAGGTTATTTGCAGCACAAGTTCTTCCAAGTGATGTTGATAGAATTTTATATTTAGATCCAGATATTGTTGTTATTAATAGTTTGAAAGAATTATATAATATGGATTTTGAAGACAATTACTTCATTGGAGCAACTCATG
>DUVT01000263.1 GCA_012840905.1 Acholeplasmataceae bacterium | reverse complement strand
AATATAAAGATGTAGAAGTAATTGATGCAAAAGGAAACAGAGTATTACCTGGACTAAATGATTCACATTTACATTTAGTTGGCTATTCACGTTTAAAAAATAACTTAAGATTAGAAAATGCAAAGTCAATATCAGAAGTGATTGAATTAGGAAAAGCTTACATTAAGAATAATCCTAGCAAAAAAGTAATTGTAGGAAATTTATATAATGATAATAATTTAGTTGAAAAAAGACTTCTTACAAAACATGATTTAGATAAAATATCAATTGACTTACCAATTATTTGTTATCGTGTTTGTGGTCACATTTGTACAATCAATTCTAAAGCAATAGAAGTTTTAAACTTAAACCTAAATACTAAAGTTGATGGTGGAGCACTAGATGTAGAAAATGGAGAGTTAACTGGTGTTATAAGAGAAAATGCATTAAATTTACTTAATGAAATCACAAAAAATTACTCAGTAAAAGAATATAAAGAATTTATTTTAGATGGAATTAAAGATGCAAATAAATTAGGTTTAACAAGTCTCCAAGTTAATGATTTAAGTGGAGAACTTGATATCCATAAAAAAATATATTCTGCATATAAAGAACTTGCAATTGAAAATAAACTTAATGCAAGAATTAATCACCAGATTACTCCTGAAGTGCCAAATGAGTTAATAGAAGTTTATAAATTTTTCGATTTTGAAAATAACTATTTAAAATTTGGTCCATTAAAGTTATTTATTGATGGCTCCTTAGGTGCTAATACTGCTGCACTTTATGATAATTATTTAGGCGATAATCAAAATGGTATTCTTTGTCTAACAAAATCAGAGTTAACAAATTTTATTAATGCAGCAAAAAGTATAAAAAAACCAGTTATTATCCATGCTATAGGAGATAGAGGAATTGATCTTGCATTAGATCACCTAAAGACATATTCGACTGAGAGAAACGCAGTTGTTCATGTACAAATTACGTCTAAAGAAATATTAGAAAAGTTTAAAAAAACAAAAGTTAATGCAATTGTTCAACCAATCTTTATTAATACTGATATGTTTATGGTGTATGATAAAGTTACAAAAAGCCTTGCAGAAACTTCATATGCATTTAAGACATTATTTGATAATACTGTAACTAGTTTTAGTAGTGATGCACCTGTGGAAAGCTTATATCCATTTTTGGGAATTTATCATGCTGTTACAAGAAAAGATTTAAGTGGAGAAGTTACATATAACATTAGTGAAGCAGTGAGTGTAGCTGATGCTATTCATGCCTATACAGTAAATGGTGCTTATATGAGCTATGAAGAGAAAATAAAAGGCAAGTTAGAAGTAGGTTACTTAGGTGACCTAATAATAATAGATAAAGATATTTATAATATAGAAAATACTAAGATAAAAGACATCAATGTCCTTTATACAATAACAGGCGGAAGAGTTGTTTATGAAAAATAAAATCCCAAGATCATATTTAGAAATTGAAAAAAATAATTATAATATTTACTTTGATGAAGCGATATTAAATGCTGATGCTTTAATAATTGAAAGTAGTGACTTAAATTATATATTTAATAATTTTGAAAACTATGAAAACAGATTTGATATTTTACTTGAAAAAGGAATTCAAATTTATGCCCTTATTGATGCATTTAATTTAAAAACTGCATATAAAGACTTAGTAAAAGTATATGCAAACTACTTAACAGGTTTTGCAATTCTAAATACTACAGTAAAAAGCCTAAATAGATTAACTGTCAAAGCAAGAAGTATTGAAAATGAGATGCGCTTAGATTTTGGAACACTTAAATTTATCCCATATATTAATACTCCACAAGCAATTGAAAATTATCGTAAAATTGCTAGTTACGGTAGAGTAGTAAGTATGCATTTTGATGAGGCTAGGTTTTATGATTATGTAGGTATTAATAATCCTACACATGAATTAAAAAATAAAATTTTTATTCCAGCCATGCTTGCAAAGAAACCATTAATTTTAGGATATAATGCCAATAAAGATAATTTGCTTTCTGAATTAAAAGAAGATAGAGAATTCGGTGCAGTTAGTAAGCTAACAAAAGAAATTGGGGAATTAGCTGAAATTAATGAATTTTATACTCCTAGTGAAGCTGAAATTAAAGAAGCAAGAGAAGTTTATTCAAGGTTATTACAAGCAAAAAAAGAAGGAAGAAAATTAAAAACACTTAGTATCTCAGAATATAATGTAATTAATGCACAAATAGTTTTAAGTAGGTCAAATTTATTAAAAGAAGAATTACAAATTGTAATCAAAAATGAAGCAATTAAAGATGGGTCAAAAGTAATAAAGCCGAAAAAATTTTATACTTTCGGTGAAGAAATAGCAAATGCAATTACTCACGGTATTGGAATAATTCTTGCAATTGTCTTTCTAGTTTTACTTCTTGAAAAGGCAAAAGGTAGAGGATTTTATGAAAACTTAGCATATATCATTTATGCATTTAGTGTTTTTTGTTTATACCTTTCATCGACCTTATATCATGGGTTACCACTAGGTACTAGGGTAAAAAGATTGTTTCATAAGTTTGACAGAATGAGCATTTATTTATTAATTGCTGGTACTTATACACCTCTAACTTTGGTTGTTATTGGAGGAAATATTGGCTTAACATTATTTGTTATTTTATGGGTTGGAAGCTTAATTGGAATCCTTTTAAACTTTATAAAATTTGGAAAATTTAAATTTGTACACATGTTTTTATATGTTTTACTAGGTTGGATAGCTATATTTTATATTGAAACAGTTTTTACAACCCTTGGACTTGTTCCGTCAATATTAATTTTACTTGGTGGTATTTCCTATACAATTGGAATAGTTTTTTATTCCTTAAAGTTATTTAAGTTTACTCATATGGTATGGCATATATTTACAATAATTGGAACTGTATTACACTTTATAGCAATATATTTAGCTTAATCTAATAAACCCATAATTTATCTCTTTTTTCTAGACTAGAAAAATATGTAGAAGTATGGTAAAATACGTAATATGAGGCATGAGATAGATATGAACAAACAAAAATTTAAAGAATTGATTACAGAACTAAATTTAGATCCTGCTAACTATAATGACGGAAAGATTTTAAAAGTTTTAGTAAATGAAAAAGATAATACTTGGACAATCTTTTTAAATTTTAAAGCTGTCATTAAAGTTAAAGATTTAAATTTATTAGAAGAAAGACTTATTAATTATTTTAAAACTGAAGCAAAAATTAATGATATAATAGTCAAATATTCTTATCAAGATAATAATTTATCAAAAGAATTTGTAGAAGAGTATTATAATTTCTTCTTAGATTATTGCAAAGAAAATAGACCTCGCTATACAGGTCTTAAAACATTTAATTCTGATTTTTTCCATAATGAAATTAAAGTTTTTGTTGCAAATAAAATTGAAGAAGAAATGGTTAATAACTTATTAACTGGAGTTAAAGAGTTTTTTGATAATTATGGATTAGATATTGAAGTTAGTTGTTCGCATAGTCCTTTCCAAACACCACTAGAAGAGGAAATTAAGGAGCGAATTGAAAAAGATACTAAACAAGCCCTCCTTGAACAACATCTCTACGAACAACAAGCTAAAAATACACCAGAAAAAGAAAAAGTTCATCGTAAACGAAATAAACTTACTAAAGAAATTAACGGACCAATTACACCGCTTAAAGAAATTCCAGCATCAGAAGTTGAATTGATTGAATATCAACAAAAACACACCACTACAAATTTTGTTATTGAAGGTGATGTAATAGAAGCTGTAATTAATGAACCTAAAGGATATAAAATCTATGAAGGTGTTGTCTATGATGGCGAAGACTCAATTATAATAAAATCATTTTTAAATGATCGTAATGGTGATGAAGCTTTTTATCATGAACACTGCATGGCTGGTAAACGTGTAAGAGTTTTTGGAAGTGCAGTTTATGATCGCTTCTCTAGAGATATTGTAATTAATATTCGTGAAATTCTAGGAATTGAAAAGACAGATGTAAAAAGAAGAGTGGATCTTGCTCCAGTAAAACGAGTTGAATTACATGCGCATTCAAAAATGTCTACGCAAGATGGTGTAGTAGATATTGAAGAATATATGGATTTACTAAAACAACTCGGTCATAAAGCAATTGCAATAACAGATCATTATAATGTGCAGGCGCTTCCGGATCTTGATATGCATGCAAGAAAAGCAGGGATTAAACCAATATTTGGTCTTGAAAGGTGCATTAGTTGATGAAGATAAATTTAAAATTGCTCTAACTGAAGCGGATATTAATTTGAAAACAGCTACTTATGTAGTTTATGACGTGGAAACTACAGGGCTATCAAGTATTTATGATGATATTATTGAGATTGCTGCAGTAAAAATTCAAAATGGTTTTGTAGTTGATGAGTTTAGTACTTTT
>DUVT01000262.1 GCA_012840905.1 Acholeplasmataceae bacterium | reverse complement strand
TCTAAGACAAATGATTTTCTTGAAAAAAATGGTATAAAACCGATTAATTGGAGATTATAATAATATTAATTGTATTATATTGTAAATAAGTGTATAATAAGTATGATAAAAATAAAAGTATTTATTTTATCATACTATTTATTTTATCAGTTAATAAATCTAATGGGGAGCTACGGCTGAGAGGTTACAACTATTAATTTAGTTGCAAACGACCCAGAACCTGATCTAGGTAATGCTAGCGTAGGAAACGTATTTCTTTAGCCATGCATTCCTAAAGAAATTTTTTTTCTTAGGAGGTGTAATTATGAATAACAAGGGTACTAGATTTATAACTGAGATGGGAATTTTTATTGCCTTAGGGCTTGTATTTGACTTTGTAGGAGGGATTTATTCTGGTTTTATCTGGCCTAATGGAGGATCTTTATCAATTGCAATGTTACCAATCTTTATTATGGGGTTCCGCTATGGTTTAAAAGGTGGACTACTTTCAGGTTTTGCAATTGGATCAATCCAAATGTTATGGGCTGGAAATGCAATTATCCACTGGGCTCAAGCAATTTTAGATTATTCTATTGCTTATGCAGTAGTTGGGCTTGCTGGGATGGTTTCAGGAAAAATCCATACTAGTTATAGAAAAGGAAAATTAATCTACGGTAATATATCAATTCTTATCGCAGGACTATTAAGAGCAGGAGTTCATACAATAGTTGGCTTTATATTCTTTAAAGAATATTTAGTAGAGAATGTAGAAGGTATCTCAGATCTTACATTTTGGATCCTATCTGCAAGCTACAATCTAGGATATATGATTCCTTCAATTATTTTATGTATGATATTAATGACAGTTATTTTATATAAATATAGTCACTTAATAATTCTTGAAGATTAAAATAAAAGCAAGTATCAGTTTAATTTGATACTTGCTTTTTTGTTATTCTAAATTACGTTTTTTATATAGTTTTATTCCAACTGCTGATAAGACAATACTTAAAATTACCATTATAATTGCAGCTAAATAATTTATATCACTAGGATCAACGTGATATATAGTTGATAAACTCATAATAAATTTTGGAAGTTTTAATATTTCTTCTAAGTAGAAAGCAACAAAAATAAATCCAAAATAAAACCAAGTATATTTAATATGTTCTCTTCCAATACCTAGTAATAATACTGCAAAACTTATTACTAACCATATTGCAGGTAAGAAAATTAAGTTTGCTAGTAAGTAATCTATAAAACTCATATTATCTAAAATAAATTTACTACCAGTTGAAAATGCTCCTAAGAGAATTACTACTTGCATAAAGAAAGCAGTAAGGAATGATGTTATTAAATGTGCTAATACATATCTTGATCTTGAATTTCTAGTGTAGACATTTTCTATACTATTTGTTTTTTCTTCTTTTGCGAGCTTAAAGATTATATTAAGTGCAGGAATAATCCCAAAAATACTAACTACTTTTATTATATAATAAATGATTGTAGAACTAAAATCTACTATATTATCACCAAAGAATTGTTTTACTAACTCAATTTCCAAAAATGATTCAAATTCATGGAATATACCGCCAAAGGCTGCTGTAAGTAAAAAGATTGAAAGTGCCCAGACTAAAACTTGAACCTTTTGTAAGTTTATGATTAATCCAATATTGGTTTTTAGGAGTTTATTTGCATTGCTCTTACCTTTATTTAAGTT
>DUVT01000261.1 GCA_012840905.1 Acholeplasmataceae bacterium | reverse complement strand
TTCTTTATTGTTATATTTTTTTAAATTCTTTTTATCTAACTTTATTTTTCCGTAATAAGGATTAATCAATCTTGCAATAAGTTTTAGTAAAGTAGTTTTTCCACTACCATTACTTCCAATTATACTTAATACTTCATTTTCATGAATGATTAAATCGAGGCCACTTAAGATATCTTTTTGATTTTGATAATATTTAAAGTAAATATTTTTAAGTTCTATTAATTTACTACCCAGTTGATTTTCTTTTACATCAAGTAAATTGATTTTATTGCTAAAACTCTTTAGTAAATTCTTACCTTCTTTAATTGTTAGTGGATAACTTTGTGCATTTATCTTTTTTGCAACTCTCAACATTAAAGGAAAATTTAAATATAGTTTTTCATCATTTATTTTTTTTGCAATCTCTCTTGGTTTATCAACTGCAACTATTTGTCCTTCATTTAAAACTACAACTTTATCTGCAATACTAAATAACTCATCAAGCCTATGTTCTACAACCACCACAGTAATTCCAAAGTCTTGGTTAATTTTTCTTAAAACTTGAATAAATTCACTTGCAGTAATTGGATCAAGTTGAGATGTTGCTTCATCAATAAGTAATACTTTTGGTTGCATTGTTAAGATACTTGCAAGATTTAAAATTTGTTTTTCACCACCACTTAAGTTATTAGTACTTCTATCATACCAATTGTTAATTCCAAAATAATTACTCATCTCTGCAATTCTTCTATTAATCGTACTTACATCATAACCGAGATTACTTAAACCAAATGCAAGTTCACTATACACTTTTTCATTAACTATTTGTGCATCCACGTTTTGCATAACAAGCCCAAATGTTTCCACACTTTCTTTTAGTGAAAAATTGTTTAGATCTTGATTTTTATATAAAATTTGGCCTTCTAATTTACCTGTAGGTCTTATTTCTTTTTTGATTAGTTTTAAAAGTGTAGATTTTCCACTTCCTGTTGGCCCACAAATAACAACAAACTCACCTTCTTCAATCTCTAAATTAATATTAGTTAATGTTTTAGTATTATTTAATGCATAGGTGAAGGATGTATTTTTGAATTCAAGTAATGCCATTTTATTTTCTCCTTTACTAGATTTAGGCTAGCATAGTTTGCAAAAAGGGTATATGTGATGTAAGTAATGCTTGGCTTAAGACTAAAATCAAGTGGTGTTAGATTTGGATAAAATGAATAATTAAATAAAATATTGCTACCATAAATAATAATAAATATAGTAACTGCAATAAATATTAGACTCATTATTAAATCTTTAAAAATAAATTTATAAATACTATAATTAGTTTTTCCTTTTAAGCCATAGCCTCTAGCTTTCATTGAACTTGCTGTTATGATTGAGTTTTCAATTGCCCAGGAAAATAAATTCCCAAAAAGTTTAAATTTACTTTTAAGTCTACCAATAATTCCATTTTCATAGCTAAAACTTAAAATCTTTTCGCTTTCATTTAAAGAATTAATTTTTCTAGTAAACTCAGGGATTAATTTTAAAATGTTTGCAATAATTAAAGCTAGATTAGGTAAGTACTTTGAAAACAAATGTAAAAACTTCTCAGTAGTCATTAGGTGATTAAAGGAAAATAGCCAAATAACAATTGCAATTAACATTATTGATGCAACCATTCCATAAATAATTGCTTCTAAGGAAAACTCTTTCTTACCAATTTTAAATAAAATTATTTCTCCATTACTATTAAATAGTGGATTTGTAATGCTAGCAATTAAAATAACGATTACTATAATTAAAATTACTTTCTTAATCTTTTTTGGTTTCATTAATAATAGTGTATAAACAGAACTTGAAAAAATTGAAATACCAATAATTACTGGGTTTTTTGTTAACATTGTAATTAAGATATTACAACCAAAATAAATTAAGATTACAAATGGATTGTATTTAGTAAATTCCATAACTATCACCTATAAAAAAATTACCACAATAAGTGGTAATGATTTAAAAAAAGATATTCCTCTATTTTTAAACATCATCTCCCACCGAAATGTGTTTTCCTAAATTATTGGCAGGTCTCCTGACTTATAACTTCAAACACGAATTTAGGCCTTCCCTAATTACTTAAGTGGCATCATCTAAATTCATTAGTTAAATACAGTAGCGGGGGCTGTTTAGGATTCTAACCTAATTCCCAATTAATGCAATATATGCAACCAATAATTTTTTCTATTTAATTTGTTTATATAATTATATCATTAAATTAAAAGTTATACAATTAACATTAATATTATTTAATAAATAGTCCTATAAAAAGGGAAAAAAGCAATGCTTTCTTTAGACATTGCTTTCTTTAAAGGGGGGTAAACTAATATTGCTTGTTGGTTGGACTATTAAAAGTAAATCCAACTATCAGTATTATACATTAATTAAAAAGTGGATGCAAATGAAATGAATACAAAAAAGCAACAATTATTCAAAAAATGTTGCTTTTATTTTTAAATGTTATTAAAGCCACTTTTTACTAAATCAATATAATTATTGTAATCTTCAATAATTTCATCTTTTGAAGCAGATTTAGCTAAATATTTTTCTAAACATGTTTTACCAATCATCTTAACGATATTGATTAAGTTTTTAGAATGTTTAGATTTTTGAATTGAAGTAGGAAAGTAAGTTAAGTCTACTTCAATATCAGGTTGTACTAAATTTTGAATTAAATCTTCATTACGATGACTATCGTTAAAGATTGTTTGCATTATATTAATTCTAAATTGTCTATTTTCCGCATTCGCTAGTTTATCAATTGTATTGGAAAAGCGAAGTTTTAATGCTTCATAGACATCATTATCCGTTTCCTTTAAATATCTTTCGAACTTCTTCTTGTCGATACCGTACATGTATTGTAATAAATATACAAATAAGTCTTCTATGTTTTCAAAATATTGATAAAAGCTGCCTCTTGGAATTTCTGCATCTTTTACAATATTCGCAATAACTGCTTTATCTAACGGAACACGGGAAAATTCTTTTTTTGCAGCTCTTAAGATTCTTAAGCGCTTATCTTTTGGAAGTCGCAAAAATGTTCTTGTTGGCATGTTTTTCCTCCTTCATTCCTAAATATATTGTATCATAAAAATGACTTTTAGTCAATTTATTAAATCTTGAGATCTCCTTCTTTAATCCAACCTTTTTTCCTAAAAATTAGATCTACTATATAGACTAAAATGATTGGTAATGCTATTTGGAGTATCAAGATTGATGGCCAAGGACTAATCGAGCCAGCCATTGCACTATATGTTTCAAATTGACCAACTAAACCAGATGTTCCCATACCACTACCAATATGAGTAGTTTGTGTCTTAAACACTAAGGTTGCAAGTGGTCCTAAGATTGCACTTACTATAATAGTAGGTAACCAAATTATTGGTTTCTTTAAGATGTTTTTAAATTGTAACATCGATGTTCCAATGCCAACAGAAATAATTGTACCAATATTATTATCTTTTCTTGACATTACTGCAAAACCTAACATTTGTACTGAACAGCCAACTACAGCTGCACCACCAGCAAGACCATCTAGAGTAATCGCAATTGCAATTGCTGCCGAAGATATCGGAGCAGTAAGAAGCATTCCCATAACAACAGCAATAATAATTCCCATAAAGAATGGTTGAACTTCTGTAGCCCAGCGAATGAAATTACCAATTGCAGTTGTTGCTGCTTTTACTGGTGAATTTATAAGTACATAAATTAAGAATGCTGAGATTGCATATAAGAACGGTATTATTAAAATATCAAGTGGTGTTTTCTTTCGCATTACTAATTCTACGAAAAGAATCGCAAAAATAACACAGAAATACTCAACCATAGGATCTCCAGGTTTTCCTGTAATTAAACCAGAAGCAAT
>DUVT01000260.1 GCA_012840905.1 Acholeplasmataceae bacterium | reverse complement strand
CAGTTGCGATTGGAATTGAAAAATGATTTGCTAGTTTAGCTAGTTTTTCATTTATTGCTTCTGCTTTCTTTGTTCCACCAGTCATTGCATTAATATAGATAGGTAAGTCAAGTTTAAGATTTGCAAAAGAAGTTTTTAAATCAAGTTTAGAAAAACTTGCCCCATGTAATGCATTATGAACAAATCTGATATTATCAAAATCATTTTGTCCTTCTTTTTGTATTAATGCTAATTTTAGATGTTCATCTTTTCGTTCCATCTAATCACTTCCTCAAAATATATTATATCCTAATTTTTGGACATCTTTTTTTGCGTTTTCTAAATCTTTCTGGGATTCAAAAAAACATAATATGCAATCCCCACCACCAGCACCTGAAAACTTTATTACTCCGTTATTTTCCAAAACTACTTTTTCTATTTCAAACATTTCATTAGTAAATAACTTAACATTTGTTAGTTTTTCTAAATCTTTTAAATTATTATTTAATTTACTTATTAAATCTAAATTTTTGCCCTTCAATAGTTTTTTGACTAATCTATCACTATTATTATAAAACTTTATAAACTCATCTGTAAACTGAAATTTCAAAACTCTTTCTACAAGTTCATAAGAATTAGCTTCTATACCAGTATGAACAAGTAAGTAATCTAAATCAAGATTGATTTCTTTTATTACTAAATTGTCCCATCTTTTATTTAATATTTCTATAATTTTTAATTTTTTAAATTGATCTATAATATCAAGATTAAATCTTTGATATAAAATTTTCTTCCCAAAGCTAATACAAGCAAGATCACCAAATGAAGTATTTTTAGAAATCTCTATTTGCACTAACACTGCTGCTTTATATAATACAAGACTAGAATAAGGCAATTTATAGTAAATAAATAGAGCCTTTAATAAAGTAACAATAATTGCTGCACTAGAACCAAAACCATATTTTTTGTTTTTTTCACTATCAAGTTCTGACTTTATTTCTATTTTAAATTTATCTTCTTTAATTCCTAATTCAGCTAAGTACTTATTAAACCAAGTAATAGTTTTAATTACATAAAGATTATTTTGATTGTATAAATCTAACTTTTCAAATCCAGATTGATACTTATGACTATATATATAGTAATCATCTGCTCTTTCTAATCTAATACCTACATATTTTTCAACTGGAAAAAGAATTGATAATCCACCTGCTACAACTGCATATTCACCAGCAATGTAAATTTTTCCCTTGGAAAAAGCCATAACTTCTCTACTCATCAATAATCATTGCTCCTCTACCTGGTCTACTAATAAATAGATTATTAAAACCATTTTGTTTTAAGACTTTAATCACTTCATTATAATGACTTTCCAAGCTCAAAATTTTAACATTACTTCCAGCATCCATTGTAGGATAAGCATATATATTTTGACTTCTTAACTCTTCAGTTAATTCTATAACTTTAATCGAGTCTTGATTCATATATAAAATTGGTGGCATACTAGAAAGCATTGTTCCATGAAGTAGTAAGAAACTTTTAAGTGTTAGATTTCCGATTTTCTCTATATCACCTTGGCTTAGTGAATTTATTAGTTCATCAAAATCTTTATTGCTTTCACTTACAAAATAATCAAAGCTTGGTGAAGTTAAGACAGATCTTTTCATTGCTTCTCTACTTGAAACTAATTTTTTATTACTATCTACAACAACACTTATCATAACAAAATCTTTAACTTTACTATTAACTTGATATACTTCACCATTTTTATCCCATGCAACAAAAGCACCTAATAAACTTCTACATGCACTACCTGATCCTAATCTAGTAATTTGAGCTAATTTTTGTAGGTCATAATTTGTTTTATAAAAAGTATTT
>DUVT01000259.1 GCA_012840905.1 Acholeplasmataceae bacterium | reverse complement strand
GTGCAGTTGTGATTTAGGTACACTTCGATCTAAATTTTTCCATAAATTAATGATTCTTGCTTTATCAGTTCTTGCATCTTCAGTCCTAGAATCATGTAAGATTCTTTCTAATACTTTTACATCATATCTACTATACTCATCATCTGCCATTTCGATTGGAGGCACATAATCATGAGTTCTAGTATTAAATTCTTGTCGTTCTTCGCTTTCAGTTGCGCCTTTACTTAGATGCATATCAAGATTTAATGACTCTTGAACTTCATCGATTGCAGGCGGAATGTCAGGATTTAGTCTTCTTACTAATTGTGAGTGCTCACTTTCAATGATTTCTTCATTTTCAGTTTTTATTGTTCTAACAACTTTTTCTTCTGTATCTTTTGTTTCCTTAGTTGCTTGAGTAGCATCATCTTCAGTAATTTCATCTTGAACTGGAACTTCTTTGGTTTCCGCTTCAGGAATTAATTCCTCAACTCTTTCTTCAGCAACAGTACCTAAGTCATCTTCTTCAATTTTTTCGGCATCTAAGCTATTATCTTCTTGTTTTACTGGTTTTTTAAAATCATTCAAGTTAACTATCTCATCACCAAATAGACCAATTTGTTTACCTTTTAGTTTAACTTTTGGTTTCTTAGTTTCAATTTTTTCAAGTTCACCAGACATTAATTTATAAACTCTTGATTCTAAGTTATTAAGCTTATCTTTTATTATTTCAAAATCATACTTAATATTAGAATCAGTTCCTTGATTTATATTTAATTTCAACGCTTCAACTTCTGATTCTAAACTCTTTAGCTTATTTAATAAATCACTATTTTGTGATATATCTATTTTTGGTGTTTCAGTTTTTGTGTTTTTAAGTTCATAAATATCAGATTGCATACCTAAAATGATGGTTTTGATTTTTTCAAGCTTCTCATCATATTCTCCACTTGGAGTAATAGAAGTAGAAGTAGGTCTTGATTCTAAATTAAGATTTTCTTTGAACTCTTTAAAACTAAGACTTAATTCATTTATTCTTGCTTCTAATTTGCTATAGTCTTCAGAGTTGGTTTGGCTTATAACAGTTTGACCACTTAAACCTTCAACCATTTCACGCAATTTATGCAATTCTAATCGACTTAATTCATTAATTACTTTATTTAGTCTATTTTCAAGAATAACTAACTTTTCATTATTTACTGAACCTTCTTCACCAGTTGGACTAAAGTTTAGATTCTCAATTCTCTCTTCAAGTTCTTTTATTTTTTCATAGTATGAGAAATCCTCATCACTAGAATTAATCATTTTAATCGCAGCAACTTCAAGGTAAATACCCGGAGTGCTAGCTGTTTTAATTTTTGATTGTACATCACTTAATACATCTATATAATAAAACACTTTTTCAGTATTGATTTTTGATGCAATTTGTTTGAACTCTTCTTTTTCGAAAATATATTTACTAAACATTGTTGTATCAATGTTTTTATATAATAGACAGTCGCGATAAAATTGTAATAATGAAGCAGTGATTTTGGTTATTTCTTTCCCTATAATTACTAATTCATTAATTGTTTTTAGTGCTTTATTTATATTTTTTTCTTCAAAATATTTCGCAAGTTCTACAATCTTATCTAAACTTAAGTTACCCGTAACACTATTTACATCATCAATAGTTATTTCATCATCAGTAAATGAAGCCGCTTGATCTAAGAAGCTAAGTGCATCTCGCATTCCACCTTCTGCACTTTCTGCAATCGAAATAATCGCTTCATCAGAAATTTTAAATCCTTCTTTTAAGGATACTGTTTTAATTAAATCAGCTATTTCTTGAACTGTTAAAGTTTTGAAATCAAATCTTTGACAACGCGATAAAATAGTCGGGATAACTTTATGAGGTTCAGTTGTTGCTAAGATGAAAATAACATGTTTTGGAGGTTCCTCTAATGTTTTAAGTAATGCATTAAAAGCACCTTGGCTAAGCATGTGGACTTCATCAATTATATAAATTTTATATTTAGCGCCACCTGGAAGAAATTTAACCTTTTCCCTTATTTCTCTAATTTCATCAACACCGTTGTTACTAGCAGCGTCTATTTCAACGACATCTGGGCTCATACCTTCTGCAATCTCTTTACAAGATGTACACTCCCCACAAGGTTCCATATTTTTAGGAGCAGCACAATTTAATGCTTTTGCAAAGATCCTAGCTACTGATGTTTTACCAGTTCCCCTAGGACCGCTAAATAAATAAGCATGTGATGTCTTATTATTTTCTATTGAATTTTGGAGAGTCCTTACTATATGTTCTTGACCAACAACTTCAGAAAATTTTTGTGGTCTATAAGTTCTATATAGCGCTTTGTAAACCATTATGTCCAACTCCTTTTTTAATATTATATCATTTATTAGTTTTATTTACCATTCTTTTTTATTAATTAAAATATTTAAAGAAAGCACTTATAAAATATAAAATCTAATAAAATATATAAAATATCTAAATAATATAACCACTTGAAAACACTTTTCTTTTTACATTGCTTTCATTATATTATATAATATATACGGCAAAATTTTATAATAGGGAGTGCAAGATGCATACTTTATCGCTTTTTGAACCTTCAACCACTTTAGCGATTATTTTTACTGTTTTAGGTGGTTTAGGTTTATTTTTATACGGAATTGAGTATATGAGTACTTCACTCAAAAATTTATCTGGTAATCGACTTAAGATATTAATCGAAAAAGCAACTGATAATATCTTTATGGGATTACTCACGGGAATAGCAGTTACAGTATTAGTTCAATCATCATCAGCAACTACTGTAATTGTTATTGGTTTAATATCTGCAGGTCTGATGAGCTTAAGACAAGCTGTCGGAGTAATGATGGGAGCTAATATTGGAACTACTGTAACAGCATTCTTAATTGGTTTAAAAATTAATGAATATTCTTTAATATTTATCGCTCTTGGAGCTGCAATTGTAATTTTTATTACAACTAAAAAAGCAAGTTATACTGGCGGAATTATTTTAGGTTTTGGTATGTTATTCTTAGGTTTAGAATTGATGAGTTTAGGCTTAGAACCTTTAGCAGAAAAAGATTGGTTTGAAACAGCTATGATATCTTTAGCTGAAGTTCCAATCCTAGGAGTTTTAGCTGGAACCTTTTTAACTGTTATTGTACAATCATCAAGTGCAACTATTGGGGTTGTACAGCAAGTATTCTTTGATGGTAATATCGCTTTACCAGGAGCACTAGCGGTCTTGATAGGTTCAAATATTGGGACAACTATTACCGCAATACTTGCCTCACTCAGTTCACCTAGAGAAGCAAAACAAGCTAGTATGTTCCATTTACTATTTAACCTCTTTGGCAGTGTTATATTTTTAATCTTTTTTGGAACATATGTAAAATTACTCGGAAACATAGAAAACGCCTTTTTAGGTCCTAATAATAAATTAACCATTGCTTATGCACATATTATCTTTAATACTGTTACGACTATTTTTGTATTGTTCTTAGTAAAATACTTTGTAGTTTTAATTGAAAAAATGTTACCTATTAAAGAAGACAAAGATGCTTCACTTGTGGAGAAACTAAATTATGACTTAATTATTTCTTCTCCAGTCTTAGCGCTAGAAAGTGCAAAAGGAGTAGTTATTGAAATGGGCGGTATTGCACAGGAAATGATTAAAACCGCAAGACTTTATCAAAATGATAATAGCGAAGACTACTTTGGAAAAATTGCAGATTTAGAAAATAGAATTGACTTATACGATAAATCAATCCATGATTACTTAATGGAAATCCAATCATTTGATTTATCACAAAAATATAAACAAACCCAAGTAATTTTACTTGATGTAATTCGCGACTTTGAAAGAATTGCAGATCATGCTGTTAACTTATCAGAATTTTATCAAAACCGTTATGAACAAGATTGTCCTTTAACTGGTAAAGTTGCTGAAAACTTAAATCACTATTTTGATTTAGTAGTATTACAAGTTGAAAATGCAATTTTGAGTTTCCAAGCAAATGATAAAAAGTTAGCGAAAAAGGTTATTGAAACAGAAATTGAAATTGACAAACTAGAAAAACATTATAGGAGAGCACAACTTCTCCATAAAAAGGAAAGTTCTGACGAATGCAATGATATTCACTATGTAGATATTTTATCGAACCTTGAACGTATTAGTGACCATTGTAATAATATTGCTGAAAATGTAATCGATCCACATTATTTAAGCAAAGAACGTTCAAACCCGTCTTTCTAAGATGGGTTTTTTTAATATTTCTATTCCCTATATCATAATTATTAATGGGGGTGGAAAGTATAAGAAATATATTTTTAATTATTGGAGGTTTAGCATTATTTCTCTTTGGACTAAATCTAATGCGAGAATCATTAATAAAAATTAACAACCAAAAGCTACGCATGATTTTACAAAAAGCAACCGGCAGTAAATTTAAATCCCTAATAACAGGCATTTTTACAACCGCCCTCATTCAATCATCATCGGGAGTTACGGCAATAGTTGTTGCGTTTATGTCAGCAGATATGATCGGTTTTACTCAAGGAGTAATGATTATGATTGGCGCTAATATCGGAACTACCCTTACTGCCTTTATCTTTAGTTTAAACTTAGAAAATTATGCTTTAGTAATAATTGCGGTTGCATATTTTTTAAATATCTTTAAAAGTACGAAAGTTAAACTTTTTGCTAATGCAATTTTAGGCCTTGGAATTTTATTTCAAGGTATCTCTTTTATGAATGAAGCATTTAGAGCTGTTTCAGAGTCACCAACTTTTTTCTTTATCACAATGTTTATCTCTAAAAATGCTATCTTAGGCTTTATAGGTGGTGCAGTCCTAAGTGCATTAATTCAATCATCAAGTGCTACAATCGGTCTTGTACAAAACTTATATTATTTAAATATCATCAATCTTGAAAGTGCAGTTGCAATTATGCTTGGGGCTAATGCTGGAACTACAATTGCGAGCCTAATTGTTGCGCTAGGTGCTAATGCAATATCAATAAAAGCAATTAATGTAAATATATTATTTAATGTCATTGGCGGTGTTATCTTT
>DUVT01000258.1 GCA_012840905.1 Acholeplasmataceae bacterium | reverse complement strand
TGGTGACATAATCGAAGTTAATTATTATAAAAAAATAGTAAGATTCAAAGTTACAGCTTTAATTGCATCAACTAAAAAAGATGATGCAAAAGAGATGTATGAATTACTTGAAGTAATAGACACTGAATAGGTATGATTCAAAAATCATACCTTTTTTTATTTATTCTTTAAGATAATAAATGGCAAAAATTTAAACTCTTTATTTTTGATTTATATTGCTTTATGTGTTAAAATATAATGGAATAAATATAAAGGGAAGAAGCTGGTATGAAAAAGATAATGAGAAAAAAATGGGCTATTATTATAGTTTCTTTTATTATTTTAATTGTCATATTACAAGTGATTCCTCCGAAAAAGGCTGTCTTAAATAATCCTTTCATAAATGAAGAAAAGAAAGTATTGATTGCAGCGCATCGAGGTGGGAAACATTTAAATCCAGAAAACACATTTTTAGCGTTTGATTATGCAATTGAAAATTATGATATTGATATATTAGAACTTGATTTAGTTATGACTAAAGATAATTATTTAGTTTCCATCCATGATGAAACTATTAATGCAACAAGTGATGCGGAAGCAATGCTTGGTAGTGATAAAGACTATTATGTAAAAGATTTTACTTTAGAGGAACTTTTAAACTTTAACTTTGGTTATAACTTTAAAGACCGAGATGGTAATTATCCTTATCGTGATGTTGTAAGTTTTGATGATCCTGATAGAGTAGATATTTTAAATGAAAATAAACTTAATATTGTTACAATTGATGAAATATTTTTAAAATATAAAGATACGGATCTTTTATTCATCGTTGAGATAAAAGATAATGGCGAAGTTGGAAAACTTGCTGCAGATTATTTAGTGGACTTAATGACAAGGTATGATTTACTCCAAAGAGTAGTAATTGGTACATTTCATAATGAAATCTCTAAATACTTAAAAGAAAATTACCCAGATGTTTTTAGAGGTGGAGCTGTAGGTGATGTTACAGGCTTTATAGTAACGCAAATGTTAGGTGTTAATATTTTTAATACAAATGACTTTGCTTGCCTACAAATCCCAACTAGCCAAAATGTAGGTCCAATTACATTAAGGCTTGATAAGAAGACATATATTAACCGTGCTCATAGACGCGGTATGTCTGTTCAGTATTGGACAATTAACGATAAACAAGAAATGCAGCGTTTAATCGAACTTGGTGCAGATGTTATTATGACGGATTCACCAGATATATTATATGAATTATTAAAAGAACTTGGATATAGATAGAAAGGTGTAAAGAGAAGGTGACCCAAATGAAAAAAATTAAAATTGCTTTAATAGGAGCGGGAAGTACTTATACTCCTGAATTAATGGAAGGGATTATTAATAAAAAAGATTCACTTCCAGTTGGCGAGTTATACCTAATGGATATTGATGAAAGAAAATTAAATATCGTAGGTAGCCTAGCAAAACGACAAATTGAAGCTGCAGGTTTAGACTGTAATGTAGTTTTAACTACTGATCTTGATGAATCATTAAAAGATGCTAATTTCGTTTTAGCCCAAATTCGTGTTGGTAAATTACCTGCACGTGTCTTAGATGAAAAGATACCATTAAAATATGGTCTAATAGGTCAAGAAACAAATGGAATTGGTGGATTTTTTAAAGGAATGCGTACAATTCCAGAGATGATGAAAATTGCAAAGAAGATGGAAGAGTTATGTCCAGATGCTTGGTTAATCAACTTCTCTAACCCAGCAGGTATGTTAACCGAAGCATTATTAAACCATACAAATATTAAAGCTATCGGTGTATGTAATGTACCAATTAACATGATTGATAGTTTAAAGAGACGCTTAAAGTTAGAAAATGCTGAAGTTGAATATTTAGGATTAAACCATTTAACATGGGTAACAAGCATTAAACAAGATGGCGTTGATTATTTAGAAAAAGCAATTAATGAAGGAATTAATAGTGAAGCAATGAAAAATATCCCTGCAAGTGGATTTACTGCAGAGTTAATTAAAACTGTTGGTGCTATTCCTTCTTCATACTTAGAATATTACTATTTTAAAGATACAAAACTAAAGAACGCTTTAGAAGCTGAAAAATCTCGTGGTGAAGTATGTATTGATATCGAAAACGAATTATTAGAAATTTATTCTAATAGTGAATTACATACAAAGCCAGAATTACTAAGCCGTCGTGGTGGTGCGAGATATTCAGAAGTTGCAATAAACTTAGTCGATTCAATTTATAACGATAAGCAAGATATTCAAGTTGTAAACACATTAAATAATGGTGCACTTGATTTTATGGCTGATGATGATGTAATCGAAATTAACTGTTTAATTGGTAAGGATGGTCCAAAACCAATCAAGGCAGAGGTAAAAAATCAACATATTATTGAGTATATGAAGATGATTAAAGCATATGAAAAACATGCTGTTAATGCAGCATTAACTGGTGATGAGGACGAAGCAATGCGTGCTTTATTAATTAATCCTTTAGTGTTTGACTATCATAAAGCATATCCATGCTTCCAAGAATTAAAAGAAGCACATAAAGAATACTTGCCACAATTTTTCAAGGAAGAAAAGTGATGAAGAAAATTGTCTTAGGTGTTGATGGAGGAAATACAAAAACAGATTATTTCCTCTTTACAAATCATGGAGAGTTTATTGATTTTTTTCGCGGACCGACTTGTAGTCATGAACAATTCAAAAATGGTTATGTTGGCGCACATGATGCGATGAAAAAAGTCTTCGACTGGTTTTTACCTAAAAACAATTTAAAAGCAAAAGATATTGATGCTGCAGTTTTTGGACTTGCGGGCGTTGATACGCCAACACAAAAAGAAAATTTAGAGAGAGTAGTAGAAAGTCTAGGATTTAAAAACTATAAAGTAGTGAATGATTCATTTTTAGGTGTTAAAGCTATTGGTATTAGCGGAGTATGTTCAATCAATGGAACAGGTACATCAAGTGGCGGAATTGATGATGAAGGAAATTATCTCCAAGTTGGTGGAATCGGTGCAATCGTTGGTGATGAAGCCGGTGGAAACTATATTGGTAGATGTGCAATTAGAGCTGCTTATGATGAGTGCTACCGTTTTGGAAAACCAACTAGCCTAACAAAAATTGTAATGGATTATTTTAAAATAACTGATAAATACTATCTTATGGATGCAATTAGCGATGGGATTGTAAATCGCAAGATTGATTATAATTATCTTAATTTACAAGTCTTTAAAGAAGCTAGTCTTGGCGATGAAGTTAGTATTGAAATATTAAAACAAATAGGGGAAAATACAGCAAGAAGTGCTGGTGGTGTAATTAATAACCTAAACTTTAAAGGTAAAGTCAATGTAGTACTTGCTGGAAGTGTTTGGGTTAAAGGAAATTCAGAAGTTATGCTTGAAAAATTTAAAGAAGTAATTCTTACTAATACAAAAAAAGATTGTAACTTCATTACCTTAAATGTACCACCTGCAACAGGTGCAGTTATTTGGGCGTTGGAACTTGCTAATAATAAATACCCAAGCGAAGAATTAAAACAAATTATTGTAGGGAATGTAGAAAAGGAATTAAATAGATTAGAAGGTTAAATTATGAAAGTTGTCCTTGGTTCAAAATCTTTAAGAAGAAGTGAGTTATTAAATTTACTTGATCTAGATTTTTATGTAGATTATGTTGAT
>DUVT01000257.1 GCA_012840905.1 Acholeplasmataceae bacterium | reverse complement strand
TCAATCTCTTTTAGCTCTTTTAGAATAATTGGCTCTAACTCTTTTAATAATAAGCCTTTTTCGATTGAGTACTTAGCATAAACATTTAATTCTGGAATTTTCATCTTCGTATTAGCGCCATAAATATTATCATAAAATGCTAAGTTGTTTTCTAAAAAGTTGGTTGCTACTTGTTTAAAGTCGCCAACACCATACCTTGAATTAATTAAATATGCGCCAATCATTAAATCAAATTCCACACCAGCTAAATTAATGTTATTGTTTTTTAACACTACTAACATTACTTTATAATCAGATACTTTTTTCATTTGATCTTCTGCTTCTAAATAATTTCTTAAATCTTGATTATTTAGTACAACATCTTTTGTAAAGAAGATTCTTTGTTTATCATTTACATAACTTATACCTAAAAACTCGCCTGTGTAGTAGTTAGTCCCAAAGACTTCTAAATTTAAGTAGCTATTTGATTTTAACTTTTTACTTAAATCTACTGTTGCATCACTAATTATTTCAAACTCTACATCTTCAATTTGTTCTTCCATATTCTTTTGATATAAATCTTTTAAAAATGAATTAAACTCTAACTCGGTTAAGAAGTTTACTAACTCATCAAAGTCATAATCTTCCAAACGCAAGTCTTCTACAGTATAATCAAGTTCTATGTCTGTTTTTAAAGTTGCAAGTTCTTTGCATCTTAAACCTACATCTTTATACTCTATAATATTTTCTTTGATTTTTCCTTTTAAATCATCTACATTAGCAATTATGTTTTCTAATGTTTGATATTTATTTAAAAGTTTAATTGCAGTTTTATCACCAATGCCTTTTATCCCTGGTAAGTTATCAGAAGCATCTCCAACTAATCCTTTATAATCAGTAACTTGATGTGGATAAATATTTTGCTTCTCATAGAAGTTTTCAAAAGTATACTCATCAAATTCTGATGTTCCTCTTGTTGGGATTAAAACTTTTACTTTATCATTTACAAGTTGAAGTAAGTCTTTATCGCCAGAGATAATAACTATTTCTTCAAAATCATTATAAAACTTTGTTGCAAGGCTTGCTAAAATGTCATCAGCTTCATAATCTAAGCTTTCTAATCTTCTAACCTTTAAGATATCTAAATATTTTTTTATATATGGAATTTGAACTCTTAGTTCTTCTGCTAGTGGCTTTCTTGTTGCTTTATAATCTTCATACTCTTGATGACGAAATGTTTGACTTCCTGCATCAAACGCAACAAATGAATATGGTTCTGTTCTTAAAATTGTATTAGTCATTGAATAAAATCCATGGATAGCATTTGTATATAATCCTGTTGATGTTTGCATTAAATTTCCACGATATGCAGTTGCATAATAAGCTCTAAACATTAACGAGTTTCCATCAATTAAAACAATTCTTTTCTTCATGATTTACACCTTTTTTACTTTATATTCTATCTATTATTTATTTTATCATAATTTAGCGAAAATTAATATAGATTTACGAAATTTGAAAATAATAGTATTATGAGAAAATATTATATCATAATTTTATTAATTTTATTAATAATACTGTTCACTTTGATAAAACCAGTAAAACAACCTAAACTTAATAATATTATTTACCCAAACGATATTATTAGTATTTATTATAATGAAGAAGATTTAAATAATTTGTATAGTTATCTTCCTTATAAATATTTTGATATTAATTTTTATCATAACTATGAAT
>DUVT01000025.1 GCA_012840905.1 Acholeplasmataceae bacterium | reverse complement strand
TAATCTATTTCATAATAAATAAAAGGCGGAAAATTAAAATGGTTAAAAGACAACTAAGTATTTTTTTAATTTTTATTCTTGTGTTTGTGCTTAGTGGCTGTACTTTAAAACAAAATTTTGTTTTAACAGAAAAAATGATTGACCAAAATGTTTTAAAACATGATTACAGGGTACCAAAAAATGAGATCAAATCTTTTAAATACTCAAATTTTAATTTAGTTGATGATAATATTTCTAGAAGTGGATATAGTATAGTAGAAGATTCAGATGGTAGGAAAAGTGTATTTTCATTTTTATCAGGAAAACTTTTATTTGAATTTGAAGAAAATGTAGAAATAACAGTTGAGGGGTTAGATTATAATACAGTCTATATTAGTAAATATAATCAAGATGATCAAACTACAGAAGTTAGAGATATCCTTGGAAATTTAATTCTCCCTAGGGATATTTATGATAGTTATAATATTATAGTGCGACTTGATGTAGAAATTAATCCAAAAACAAAAAATAGAAGTGAAGCTTTAATAGAAGAAATAAGTGCTGAAAAAACTGACGGAAGTATATATAATAAAATTTTTAGGACGGATTGTAAAACTTTTAAAAGAACTGAGATTGAAGAATATAAGACAAATGAAAATAAAAAAGAATCATTATTTGATTATGGACTAGATAAGTACTATGGTGAATATAAAGATGAAACTTTATATATTTATAATAATAAAGATAAATTAATAAATGAGTTCACATATCCTAATTGGGATAAATCAATAATAACAGGTGGAAAATTTATTTATCAAAATGTAGAAGAAGTAGAAGATACATCAGAAGATTTTACTTATATAGATTCTGGGAAAAAATATAAATTAATCTCAAAGCAAAAAGATTTCTTAACTAGCGAAGAAAAAGAACTTAATTTAGATTATAAAATTATTGATTTAAAACCATTTAAAAGTAAAACTGGAAGAGTAACATATGCCTATGGAAAGGTTAAGAAAATTGTTGATGGCAGTTTGGCTTTAGAAGATAGTTATGTAATAATAAACAATAAAGGTAAAATCTTAGATGAAAGAGAAGATGATTTATTAGGAAGGGTTTATAAGTTTGGCGATAAATATATTGATTATGAAACTTGGACTCTTTATGATAAAAATCTTAAGCAATTCCATAAATTTGAAGAATCAGTATCATCAAGACCTGAAGGCTATTTTGTTTTAAGAAAAGATGGAAAATTAGGAATGCTTGATACTAATTTAGAAACTATAATTCCTTACGAATACGACTCTATCGAAAAGAGCTTTGTTGATGGAAATATTTTAGCAATAACCCCTAACAATAAATACTTCGTTTATAATAAAGCAGGTGAAGCTAAGGAGTTAATTAATATTTATCAAAATAAATTTGTAATTTCAAATGGTTTAATTTTTACTTATGAAATTAATGAAGAATTAAATAAAACAACTGCTAAGATTATCGACTATGAAGATAATGTAAAATATACTAATACATTTAATTCATTTAAAGAATATGAAATCAGTAACTTCTATGGAGAGTATTATGTATATTTAATGGAAGATGATACAGAGGTTAAATGTGTCTTAGTTAATGTTAGTACTGATAAATATTAAAGGAAATATTCTGTAAGTTAATGTATAAAATAAGTAGTTTTGGCTACTTATTTTT
>DUVT01000256.1 GCA_012840905.1 Acholeplasmataceae bacterium | reverse complement strand
TAATATGACAGGTTTAACATTTGAAGAAATTACTACTGATAAACCTGAAAAGAGTTTATTAGCGCCACTTAAGAAATCAGGTGGACGTAATAATACAGGCAGAACAACTGTTCGTCACATTGGTGGTGGACATAAACGTAAATACCGTATTATTGATTTCAAACGTAATAAAGACAATATCGTAGGAAAAGTTGCTACTATTGAATACGATCCAAATAGATCTGCATTTATCGCTCTAGTTAACTATGTTGACGGAGAAAAGAGATATATTCTTGCGCCAAAAGGAATTAAAGTTGGTCAAGAAATCTTATCAGGTGTAGATGTAGATATTAAAGTTGGTAATGCACTTCCACTTGAAAAAATTCCAGTGGGTACATTTATCCATAATATAGAATTACATCCTGGAAAAGGTGGACAATTAGCACGTTCTGCAGGAACTAGTGCACAAATCTTAGGTCGTGAAGATCGTTATGTAATTGTTCGCTTACAAAGTGGTGAAGTTAGAAAGATTTTAGGTGTTTGCCGTGCTACAATCGGTGAAGTAGGTAATTCAGATCATGAATTAATTAAAATTGGTAAAGCAGGTAGAAGTAGAAACCTAGGTATCAGACCTACAGTAAGAGGTTCTGTTATGAACCCTAACGATCACCCTCATGGTGGTGGTGAAGGTAAAGCTCCAATCGGACGTAAAGCGCCAATGACTCCTTGGGGTAAGAGAGCTTTAGGTATTAAGACAAGAAATACAAAGAAAAAGTCTACTGATCTAATCGTTAGACGCCGTACCAGCAATTAGAAAGGAGTAATTTTATGGCACGCTCATTAAAAAAAGGACCATTTGTTGATGAACATTTAATGAAAAAAGTTCTTGAACAAAAGAGTTCTCAATCAAAGAAAGTTATTCAAACATGGTCACGCCGTTCAACAATCTTCCCAGACTTTATCGGTCTAACAATTGCTGTTTATAACGGCAAACAACATGTACCGGTATATATTACTGAAGATATGGTTGGGCATAAATTAGGTGAATTTGCACCTACTAGAACTTACCGCGGACACGGTAAAGACAAAAAGGCTACGCCAGGTAAGAAATAGGAGGTAACTAAATGGAAGCAAAAGCAATAGCAAGAACTGTTCGTATTGCTCCACGTAAGGTGCGCTTAGTAGTTGATTTAGTTAGAGGAAAAAGTGTAGCTGAAGCTGCATCTATTCTTAGACTAACTCCTAAAGCATCTAGTGTAGTAGTTGAAAAAGTTTTAAAATCTGCAACAGCAAATGCTGTAAATAATTTGAATTTAGATCAAAGTAAATTATATATTAAAGAAGCGTATGTGGACGAAGGTCCAACATTAAAAAGATATAGACCAAGAGCAAAAGGTAGTGCTGGTAGCATCTTAAAGAGAACTAGTCACATTACTATTGTTCTTGAGGAAAGAAATTAGGAGGATCTCAATGGGACAAAAAGTTAACCCGATAGGCTTAAGAATTGGAATCATCCGTGATTGGGATTCTAAGTGGTATGCTAACAAAAATGAGGTACCTGCGCTATTACATGAAGACTTAATGATTCGTGAATATTTAAACGAATTCTATAAGAGAGCGTATGTATCTAAGATCGAAATCGAAAGAACAAAGACTAAGATCATGATTACAGTTCATACAGCTAAGCCTGGAGTTGTAATCGGTCGTGAAGGATCTACTAAGAATTTAGTTGTTGAAGAATTACAAAAGAAAACAGGTAAGACAATCTACTTAACAGTAGTAGAAATTAAGAATCCAGATTTAGACGCAACCTTAGTTGCAAGAAATATGGCTGAACAATTAGAAAATCGTGCATCATTTAGACGAGTACAAAAAATGGCTATCCAAAGAACTATGAGAGCAGGAGCTAAAGGTATTAAAACTGCTGTATCAGGACGACTCGGAGGAGCAGAAATGGCTCGTACAGAAGGATATAGTGAAGGAACAGTTCCTCTACATACCTTAAGAGCTGATGTTGATTATGCAGTTGCTGAAGCTCATACTACTTATGGTAAATTAGGTGTAAAAGTTTGGATTTGCAAAGGAGAAGTTTTACCAAAGAAAGCAAAGAAGGAGGAATAAAATTATGTTAATGCCTAAAAGAACAAAGTTTCGTCGTCCTCATCGCGTAAGTTACGAAGGTAAAGCTAAGGGTGCGAAAACAATTGAATTTGGTGAGTATGGATTACAGGCTACATCTGGTAACTGGATTACATCTCAACAAATCGAAGCTGCACGTATTGCAATGACTCG
>DUVT01000255.1 GCA_012840905.1 Acholeplasmataceae bacterium | reverse complement strand
TTACCGTAGTTACCCCAGTTAATTGAGATAACTTCAATTACGTTATCTTTTTGACCGAATGGACGTAACATAGGTCCATCTAAGTATGCAGGGTTAACTGCCATACCACCAGCCGGAATTTCAATTTGAGTTACACCTTCTTCAGGCGCTAAAATTGATACGTTTCCAGTTGTAACTTTTCCGTCAGCATCGATAACGAATACTGTATATAGATCAGCAGTTGCTTGAGCACCTAATGTAGTTAATTCAGCAAGGTTAACATAGATAGTTTCTTCAGTTGTATTCTTGAAGAATCTAGCTGTTGAACCCCATTGAGGACCTAAAATAGCGCCTTCAGCTTCAACATCTACTACTTTTTTGCCTTCTACTTCTTTTAGATGAGTTTCATCCCATTCTATAACGTTTCCTGGAGCAAAGAAGAAATAGAAGTCCCATTCATAATCTACTTCATTAACAGTAAATGGGAATTTACTCTTGAAGTAGAAGTTTTCAAATCCAAGTGCATATAAAGTAGCACTAGTTCCGCCTTCTGCAGGTGGAAGACCTAATGATTTGTCATGTGTAGCACCACCAAATGCACCAGTTCTTGCTGTGAATGCAGCTTCTTCAAGTTTTCCTTCCATTACACCAATGTTAATTGGGAATGCAAGAACTACATCTTCAGCACCTTCTTTACTGAATTTAGCATAAATTTCAGTTGGTGTGTAAGAAATTCTTGGAATTAACACTTCCATATCAGTGTTGAATTCACCTTCTCTACCATACCAAGTAATTGTAACACCATCTACATCTTCAACTGATGTAGGTAAGTTTTCAATTTTACCTGGGATTTCAGAGTTATTGTAAACTACTTGTTTAGGAATATTAATTTCGCCTTCTTTAACAGCGTTTAATACTAAGATTGCAGCTTTACCAGTAGCAGTTAAAGGTTTAACTGTTACTTTTAAGTCAACTGTTTTTTCGAATTCGAAGCCAGCAACATTGTATTTAACTGTAGCAGTTAAAGTAACTTCTGTATCTTCAGCTAAATCAAGATTTACATAATTACCTTCAGCATCTAGTACTTCAGGTTTATCTGATGCCCATGTAATTTCAGCACCAAATTTATCATCTAATAATGGTAGACTTACTGGACCAGTAATAGTTGCATCAACAAGATGCTTTAATGATCCTTGAGTCTTCATATATTCAATTTTTTCATCAGCAGTGTAACCAATACCTTTTACTTGGAAAGTATGAACTTTTAGTAACATACCTGGGCCAACACTTGCTGTAATTGTTACGTTAGTATCATTATCTGGACGTATAAATTTACCACTTGTAGTAATAACATCAGTATTATTTGACATCCAAGTTACTGGAACACCGATGTAATTAGTTAGTAATTGTAAATCACCTTTAACTTCGCCTTCTAATGCAGCAAAGTAATCTTGTAGATAACGAACAACTAAAGGAATTTTAGCATGCATGTTGTTATCTAAATCAACTGTAACTAGTAAGTCGATATCTTTGAATTTTTCAACTTCGCCATATTTAACAGTTACTCTTACTGTATCTGTTCCATCAGCTTCTGCTGTAAATTCATATTCTTCAATTTCATCACCGAAAATATCTTCCCAAACAACTGTAATATCTTTGTTTGGATGTGTTGGTAATGTGAATGATTCATGTACATACTCTGGTAATTGTGCTTCTAAGTAAGCGATAGCAGCATCTACTACTTCACCATCAGTACCAGTATCAGCAACTACAACTTCGATTTCACCTATTACACTCTTATTGATTGCAGAGATTGCTTTGATAGTAGCTTTACCAAAGTCATGTGCAAATACTGTACCATTAACTACAGTAGCAACAGCAGTATTAGAAGATTCCCAGAATAATGTGTTATTAGCTCCAGCTGGAGTTAATGTCACAGTTAATGCCATAGATGTGCCTACAGCCATTGTTTCTTCTTCTGCTGATAACTCGATCTTCGTAGGAGCAAAGTCATTTAAAGTTACTCTAGGTAAAACTTTAATTTTAACTTCTCCCTTAACTTCTTCATTATCTCTAACGAATACTGTAATTGTTGCTTCACCAGCTTTTAAAGCCTGAATGAAACCAGTTTGGTCAACATCAACTACAGTTGCATCGCTAGACTCATACACCAATACAACATCTTCATCTTTGGTACCCATTAGTACTGGATTAAGAATTGTCTTTTCACCAACAACAGTAGTAAAGTCTGCCTCAACAATAATTTGAGGTTCAACTTTATCACCACACGCCACTAATAAAACACCAAAAGCAATTAAAAACAATACAACTAAAAAGTTTTTAAGCCTCATAACTTCTCCTTTTTATATTTTTTTTAAGCGTTTTCGCTCGTCACGATTATTATAACATATTACTAATTTTTTTTAAAGACTATTTATTGAATTTTTTTGTAAATTTTTGTTAAGTTTATATAAAGTAAATAAAAGGCATCTATAGTTCTAAAATATTTATAGCGCCAATATTATATATTTATTAGACGT
>DUVT01000254.1 GCA_012840905.1 Acholeplasmataceae bacterium | reverse complement strand
TAGTCAACTTTTTTAAATAAATAAAAGCTACCAAAATATAAGATGCTTGCTAAAAGTAACATAAATACTATATAGAGATAGTTATCTTTATAAAATACTTGCGTTTTAGTAACCCAACCAAGTGGTGAGAAATATGTAAGTTGATCTATACTTACATCACCAATCGCTCTTACAATATAAAATATAAGCAAACATAAGTAAGAAAATGTATATGATGTTGAAGCGGTATTAAATAGTTTAGAACTTAGTAGTCCAATTCCTGAATATACTAAACCGATTGCAAATAAAGCTAGGCCATATAATATATTTCCTTTTAGAGTTGCACCATTTAAATCAGCTAGTACTAAGCCAAAAGTATTTAAGATAAATAATACTAAATTCATCAATAAAATTAAGATAATAGAAGAAGTTAAAAAGGTATAACGTTCTACTGGCTTAGAATTAATTATTTCAATTACACCATCATCTTCAAATACTCTAGTAAATCTAACAGAAAAATAAACATTCATTACTGCTACAAAAATTGCACTCATCATTAAGATCTCTTGTGAGAAGATTAATGCATGATTATACGTTGCATTTGGATAAATGTCTCCTAGGAGGCCTTTCATAGCAGGATTTGCAACTATTAATGCAAAACTTGCAATATCTTGTTCTGTTTCATAGACTGTTGGATAAGCAATACTTGTAAATAATATAAGCGTAAAAATTGATCCTATCCAAATTAACATTTTTTTATAGTCATTTTTGATTAAAAGTTTTAGGATAGTTTTAATATTAGTCATCCTTACCACCTTCTTGCTTATAATGTCTTAAGAATAAATCTTCTAATGTAGGTGGATTAGCTTCAAAATGGTCTAAGGTATAATTACCAAGATGACTTAAAACCGTACTTAATTGATTGTGTTCTACAAAAAATGAAATTAAATTATTTTCTTTTTCTACATTACTCACACCTTCAAGGTTTAGATTGATATTATCTCTTGTTTTAATTAAAATTTTGGACTTTGTTAAGTGACGCATTTTGTTTAAAGAGCCACTATCAACGATTTTACCATCTTTAATAATTGCTATCTTATCACAAACTTTTTCAACTTCACTTAAAATATGACTTGAAAGAAAGACTGTTTTACCCCTTTGCTTTAGTTCTAAAATATATTCTTGGAAGACTTTTTCCATTAAAGGATCGAGTCCTGAGGTTGGCTCATCTAAAATATATAAATCTCTATCAGCTGCAAGTGCTGCAATTAACAATACTTTTTGCCTATTTCCTTTTGAATATGTTCTACATTTTTTACTTGGATCTAAATCAAAATCTTTGATTAGTTTGTCTTTTAGACTGTAATCTGTGACATTATTCATTTTAAGTAATATATCAATTACTTCGCCACCAGTTAAATTATCCCAAAGTTTTGCTTCTGCAGGTACATAAGCAAGGCGTTTATGTATTTCTTTTACATCTCTAAAAGCATCTAAACCAAATACTTTTACATCTCCACCACTTGCTTTTAATAGACCTAAAATAATTCTAATGGTTGTTGATTTACCAGCACCGTTTGGGCCTATAAATCCATAAATTTCACCTTGGTTAACACTTAAGTTTATTTCATTTAGTGCTTTAAAGTTTCCAAATTTTTTTGTAAGATTTGTAATTTTAATAACTTCCATATTTAATCTCCTTATTTAAAATAATATTGATCTACAGCATCTAAATAATCTATTGGCGGCGTATAGCCAAGTTTTACTAAAACTCCAACTTCACTTGCTTTTTCTACAGGAATACTTTTTCTTCCGCCTGCAAGTCCTGCTTGATAAAGGTCATAAAATACCTCTATATCGATTAAATATACTTCATCTACTACTTTATAGTAAATCAATACAAAAGCAATTCCACCTTGTTCACTAACCTTTTTTAAATGTTCAATTTGGTGGGGGAAAATGTGTTTGAAGGCAAAACTTTTTCTTGAAGTTTCTTTTGCCTCATAGTCAATATATTTACCCTTATAAATGCCATTGTAGTCAGTAGTAGAAGGAGTGCGATAATAAGCTTCAATTATTTTTGCTTTGCTTCTTGCAGGAAAATCTACTCTTACAACCTGAATGGGTGTAGGCTTTTTATATATAATTGCTTTATTATTAATGCGATAAAATTCATTTGTTATGTTTAAGCCGTTTTCAAATAACATTCCCTGAGACTTATAACTTGTTTTTTTATAAACTCTTGCATTTGGAAATGGATATTTAATTTTCATTTTATCCACCTTGTTTTCTATTTTATACATTGATTATATCATTTTTTTAGTTTTTTTATAAGTGTATAGTAACAATTAATAGAAAAAATCATAATTTAAAATGAGGTGGCATATGATATTAATTATCCAAGACAATGATGTAAATCAAAATTATAAAGCGTTGGATAAAGTTATTTTGTTTAAAAGTATTTGTGATCTTAAAACATATAAAACTGGTTATTATACAATATTACTAATAAATGTTGAAATTGATAACGAAGGTATAGTTATTGGACATAATTTTATGTTTGAAGAGTTACTTACTCATCTTAATGTTTTTGCTATAATTACAAATCGAGCAAGTAATAAATTAAGAGAAATTTGTAAATATTATAATTTAGCTTTATTAGAGTTAAAATACTAAATAAATATATCTTAATTGATAAACCATAAATTATTGTTTTTTTATTTTTGGTTGATTTTTTACTTTTTTGCTTGCTTTAATAATGATTGCATTTTTTGCTGAAATATTGTAAAATAAGTATAAAGGAATGAAAATATGGAAAGAAAAGAATTACTAGAAAGACAAAAAAAGATACGAAATTTCTCAATAATTGCGCATATAGACCACGGTAAGAGTACTCTAGCAGATAGAATACTAGAATTAACCCAAACTGTTGAATCAAGAAATATGAAAGAACAGTTACTTGATTCAATGGATCTAGAACGTGAACGTGGTATAACAATAAAAATGAAATCCGTTCAGGTAAAATATAAAGCTAAAGACGGAAGTGATTACATTTTACATTTAATCGATACTCCAGGTCATGTAGACTTTACTTATGAAGTATCGAGATCACTTGCTGCTTGTGAAGGAGCTATATTAGTAGTTGATGCTGCTCAAGGGATTGAAGCACAAACACTTGCTAATGCATATCTTGCTATTGATAATGACTTGGTAATAATTCCAGTTATCAATAAGATTGATCTACCTAATGCAGATCCAGAGCGAGTTAAGTTAGAAATAGATGGTGTTGGCTTAGATTCATCTAATACTGTTCTCGCATCAGCTAAAGAAGGAATAGGTATTACTGATATTTTAGAAGAAATTATTCATACTATTCCTGCCCCAAGTGGTGATCCTGATGCTCCTTTAAAAGCTTTAATTTTTGACTCATATTATGATCAATATCGCGGAATTATCCCTTCAATTAGAATAATTGATGGAACACTTAAAAAGGGCGATAAAATATATATGATGTCAACAAATAAAGTACATGAGGTAACTGAAGTAGGTATTTATAGTCCTCATGAAGTTGTTAGAGATTAT
>DUVT01000253.1 GCA_012840905.1 Acholeplasmataceae bacterium | reverse complement strand
TAGGTGAATTTGTTGCGATAACAGGGGAAAGTGGGAGTGGAAAAAGCACACTTCTTAATGTAATAGCAGGTATTGATTCCTATGAAGATGGAGAACTTTTCATAAATGGTGAAGAGACCTCCTATTTTAACGAGCAAGATTGGGAGATTTATCGCAAAGAAAAAATTGCATTTATCTATCAAAACTATAATTTAATTGACTCATATACTGTTTTAAAAAATGTAGAAGTAGCACTTGTAATTCAAGGTTTAAATAAAAGCGAAAGAAGAATGAAAGCAAAAGAAATTATCGCTAAAGTAGGTTTGTCTAAGCGCATCAAACACCGAGCAGCAAAACTTTCAGGTGGTGAGAAACAACGCCTAGCGATTGCAAGAGCACTTGCAAAAGAGACAGAAATTATTATTGCTGATGAACCTACAGGTAATTTAGATAGTAAAACAGGTGAAGAAATACTTAGATTACTGAATGAAGTTGCAAAAGATAAACTTGTCTTAGTAGTTACTCATAACTTTGACCAAGTTAAAGAATATGCCACTAGAAAAGTTAGACTCTTTGATGGAGAAGTAGTTGAAGATAAAGTATTAAATGATTTTAATATTCCAAACGAAGATAAAACAAAAACCCAAAAAACAACTGAACTAAAACAAGCTGCAACGATTGCTAGTTTTAATATTTTTGGTCAACCGAGAAAATCAATTTTTATCTTTTTGGTTAGTTTTATAATTGTTGCTGTTGTCTTTTTCTTATATTCTAGAGCAATGATTCCGATTACTGATTTTGATTTGTATGAAGATTATATGAATATTTATCCTGAAAGAATGATAATAGCAAGAAAAGATAGAAAGCCAATTTCTGAAGAAGAGTATAATCTATTTTTAAATGATAAAAGATTTAAAAATGTTATTTATGAAGATAGAATAATCGATAATAACCTTTATGGAAGTATAAGTACTAATAAAGTATTTGATGGAAAAATTACATTTGATCAATCTGAAG
Organism: Acholeplasmataceae bacterium; assembly: GCA_012840905.1. Taxonomy (GTDB): domain Bacteria; phylum Bacillota_I; class Bacilli_A; order ML615J-28; family CAG-698; genus DUVT01. The sequence goes on along the minus strand of DUVT01000253.1, from coordinate 991 downwards.
TTACAAATAATTTAATCGGTAGACTACCAAAAGATGATTTTGAAATAGTTCTTAGTCTTCATTATCCTGAATTTGAAAGAAATACCTATATCCAATTATTAAAGAATGATAGTTTTTCAAAAGAATTTATTTTGGTTGGTGAAGGAAGATCACAAGAGTTATTTACATTTAAGGTTGTGGGTATAAATAAATCAAGTAATGGTAAAGATCGTTATTACGTTACAGAATCAACTTTAAAACAAATGGAATCATTAGTTTATCAATATGAACTTGTATCATTTGATATCTATTCAAAAAGCACAGGTATATCAAAGCATAAAGTTAAAGCTGAGGTTGTAATTGATCCAGAATTATCTGGGAATGAAATAGGCATTGACTCGAATTTTTTAATTGCTCCAGATGAAAATTTATATTTTGGATCGAAAATGTTAGAACTTGTGAAAACTGATTATGTATCAGTAAATAGAAGAGTTTATGTTAGTGAAGAGTTATTTAAAGAAATAAATCTAGAAGGCAAAATGCAAATGACTTTAAATTTAAAAAATTTAAGTCAAAGGAAATCAATAGAACGCGCTTTATATAAAAAAGGTTATTATACATATATGCCTTATTATGAATTTGATATATTTAATCCTGAAGTACTTCTTGATACTGTAAAAAGAGTAGTAATGGTTATAGGATTTATTTTCTCTATTCTAATTATTTATCTCATAAGTTATTTAATTTATAGATTAATTCTAAACTCCAAACTTAAAGATTATACAATCCTTAGAATTATTGGTTCAAATAAATTTTTAATTAGCAATACAATCCGTTTTGAATTAATATTTTTTTACACACTAGCTTATTTTGGATTTTTAATAGTTTATCGTTTTATAGCATTTAAATACGACTTTTTGAGTAGTTTATTTTTAAAAGATTATTTAATAGTCTATTTTGTAAATATAAACTTAGCACTACTACTTGCAAGTAGATTTATTAAAAGACAAGT
>DUVT01000252.1 GCA_012840905.1 Acholeplasmataceae bacterium | reverse complement strand
GAAGATTATCTAAAAGTCTAATAATAGGATACATTAGGCCTGTATATGTTTGGGCTTTAAATGTAGCATTAGCTAATGACTCATTAGATTTTTCAAACTTTTGAATCATATCAGCTTCTTGATTATATAATTTAACTGCCTTTAAGCCTGTAATATCTTCTTCTAAAACACCACTTAATTCACCAAGTGATTTTTGGGTTGTACGAAAGTGTTTGAATGCGCGAGTTGTAATAAAGATAATGATAAAAAATGCAACCGGAAGCATCGCAAGCGCAACAAGTGTAAGTGTTACATTAGTAAAAAACATTAAGATCAATGCCCCAACAAACATAATTACTGAACTTAAAAGTTGAGGAATTGCTTGGTAAAATGCTTGATTGATTGTTTCTATATCATTAGTTAAGATACTCATTATATCTCCATGAGGATTACGATCATAATATTTAATCGGAAGATTTTGAAGTTTTAAATAGGTATCTCTTCGAATATCTCTTGTAACTCTACTTGCAACAATCCCCATAATTAATCTACTTAAATATGCAGTTATTGCCATTACAAGGGATGCTACTACTAAGGAAGCAAAGATAATTAGGATAGCTTCAAAATTCACTTCAGTAATATTAATATAATCATCAATTGCTATTTTAATCGCAAAAGGAAGCACCAAATTTAGTCCACTTTGAATTATAATAGCAAAAAAAGTAATAACTAATTGAAACGGATATTTCCGCAAATAACTCCAAATTCGCTTTAATACTTTTCGTTGGAGATGCTTTTCTTTTGGTAGTTTTACATCTACAAATCTACCTCTTCCGTGACCTCCTCTATTCATGATATCCTCCTAATTGCGAATTATAAATTTCTTTATATACTTCGCTAGTTTCTAATAACTCTTCATGAGTACCAAAACCATCTAAACCACCAGTGTTATTTAAAACAATAATGTAATCAGCATCTTTAATAGATGTTATTTTTTGAGCAATAATTAGCACTGTCATATCTTTTAATGTTCTTAAATTATCTTTAATTAATGCCTCACTTTTTGCATCTACCGCACTAACTGAGTCATCTAAAATTAAGATCTTTGGCTTCCTTACTAGTGCTCTAGCTAGTGCTAATCTTTGCTTTTGACCACCAGAAAGGTTAGCACCACCTTGGTTTACAGGCGATTTATATCCAGCTTCAAATTTTTCAATAAACTCATCTGCAACAGCAAGCTTAGCCGCTTTCTCAATTTCTTCTTTTGTTGCATCAACTTTACCTTGTCTTATGTTTGAATCAATAGTTCCAGAAAAGATGATTGCTTCTTGAGTAACATAACTAATATTTTTTCGTAAGTATTCTAAATCAATCTCTTTTACATTTACTCCATCAATTAATACTTCTCCACTAGTTACATCATAAAGCCTAGGAATTAATTGTACTAAACTTGTTTTCCCACTTCCAGTTGAACCAATTATTCCAACTATAGAGTTTTTTGGAATCTTAAAATTCAGATTGTTTAGTGTTAATTTATCATCATTTTCGTTTACATTATTATAACTAAAACTTACATTTTTAAATTCAATTTCCCCTATAATTCCAGGTTTAATCGCGTTTTCTGGATTAGTTATATTGATGACAGTTCTTAATACTAAATTGATTCTACGTGCACTAACTTCACCTCTACTAACAAACATCGCAATCATTGATAGCAACATCAGCGAAAGGATGATTTGTTGCAGATAGGAGATATAAGCCGCAATATTTCCAACTAGTTGGACTTTATCTTCACCAGTATAGATAGAGGCTAAGTAACTACTTACAAGCAACACAGCAGCGATTGCTAAATTACTAATTAATACAATTGCAGGATCAAGTAAACTCATTAGCTTATGAACCTTAATATTAGCCTTCATGTAGTTGTCATTAACTTGATCAAACTTTTCAAGCTCATCTAGTTCTGTTACAAAACTTTTAATTTCTCTTGCGCCACTAACTGTTTCATGAAGTTTACTATTTACATCATCAAGTCGTTGTTGAACTTCTACAAATGTCTTAGTT
>DUVT01000024.1 GCA_012840905.1 Acholeplasmataceae bacterium | reverse complement strand
GTACTTCTTTTGTTTTTTCAGTATCTCCAATAAACATATAAGCAAACACTAAGTTAATAACACACAAATTACTATTTCTCATTATATGGGCTTTATATATTTGGTTATTTAAATATTTGATTAGCCCATCTGTATCTGATTTATCATAATACATAGTAATTTTTTTCGATATTTTAGTCCATTCTAAACTCATCCCAAGAACAACACCAACAACAGTAACAAAAATTAAAATTAGGGGTACTAATACTTTTCCGTTTACTGCAGGTAATACTATTAAAAATGCAAGTAAAGCTATAACAAATATTGATACAATTGTACTTCTTTTCATTTTAATCTCCTAATTCCTTTTTTATAATTATACTATATCTTAAATAAAGATGAAAACCAAATACTAATTTAAATTACTTAATGTCTTTTCTACATCAACATATATACGCCAATTTTTACGATCAGGATTCCAATCATAAATCACTCCATAGATTTCGATTTTAATTTCAGCACCAAAACCAACTTCATAATCTATTAAGTTATCTTTAAATTCAAACATATTATTTTTGAAGTACAAAGCACTCTTTAGGAAATTACCATCATTTTTAGGCTCTACTATATTTTCAGTTAATGCATAGTATTCACGGTCATACTGTAAATACCCTTTAACCTTTAAGAAGGATTGTAAATAACCATTTTCTAAGTTGTATCTAAAGTTTTCACGTTTTAAAGCTAAAATCTCACTTAGCTCTACTTCTTTAACTTGTATCTCATCAATTACAATTTCACCATCAACTCTTATTATATCAGATTCAGGATTTTCAACTTCAAGTGAAGGAATATATTGATGAACTTTATAATATGCTGTGATTTCATAAACTTGGCCAGGGGCTGTATAATTATGAATTTTATCACCGTGTAGTTTAATGAAGTTTTTTCCATCAGTTAAATAGACTAATTTTGTTTCATTAGCTACATCCATATAAACAGTACCTTTTACTTTAATTGGATAGATACTTGTTACAGTACCTTTACTATCTAAGGTTAAATCATTCATCATTTTAAAAATTAAATCAAAATTATTATATAGATATTCTTCTTGGTAATGATTGCCTAAATTGTATAAGTAATTTTCATAACAAGGATACCATTCATTTGGATCCCACGTACTAGTTGGAGAATTGATTGATTCTTTTCTAATTAGTGTATTGTTTTGGGTTGTTGAAAAGACATCAACAGCCCAACCATCGATTGGTTTTTCGCCAATCAATCCAATAACATCAATTACTTCGTTATCTTTAAGTAGTGCTATCGCATCATCACCATTAAAGTAACACACCTCACTTGCTAAGTGACCTTTTTCACTAATAGCTTTAACTGAGTATGGTGCGTATACAATATAAACTTGGTTTGCTCTTAATTCACCAGATAAAGGCTCTGTAAATGCAGGATTCAAACTTCCATCTTTATAAACAGCAAATGCATAGTTTGATAAATCAACAATAGTATCAAATGGATTATATATTTCTATATATTTTGAATCTTTGTATTCGCCTACTCCTTCAAAGTATTCAGAAATAAATAAATCTACTACTCTTTCCTTTTCTTCATTATCATTATTTTCATCATCTTCATACTCTACAGGCTCATAATTATCTAGAGTGTGTGACTTTAAATCTGAATAATCTTCTAACCCTAATACTTGCCATTCATCAGGATTCCAATTTGAATTTGGACTATATACATTACTTTTTCTAATTATTGTATTATCTTTTGTAGCTTCACTAATTGAACCTATATCCCATCCATCACTAACAGGATTATTTAAGTCTCCTACAACATCTATTATTTCTTCACCTTTAAGTAATGCTATTACATCATTACCGTTAAACTCAATTACACGATTGCTGAAATTACCATTTTCTTTAATTGTTGCATTAGCACTTGGATTATAAACTATAATAATTTCTCCATCTTTAAGTTCACCACTTAATTGAAAAGTATATTGTGCTGGTTGTTTTGAATTATTAAATAATGCTAATGAGTAATTACTTAAGTCAACTATCTTTCCGGTTCCATTAAAAATTTCAATATACTTATTATAACTTTTACCTTCTGAATATTCACTTATAAATAATTCAGTTGCATTATTAAGTTCATTCTCTTCATCTTCATTTTGATCTTGATCTTCTTCATCATTATTGTCATTTTGATTTTCATCATCATTTTCGTCTTCATCTTCATCAAAATCTTCTTCGTCATCTTCTGCATCTTCACTATCTTCAGGACTAATTACTGTAAACTCTAATGTCTTTTCCAATTCTAAATACTTAATAGTAATCTTAAACTTACCAACATTATTTAAATCAACTTCAGTTAAATCTAACATTTCACTTGTTACTTCAACTTCTTCATCATTAGATGCTATTATTCTAAAGTAATTTTTAAAATCAATGCTTGAACCTACTTCAATGGTTGTTGGTAATTCTTCATTGATCTCAATTTCATAAGTAATAGTATTTTCTTCTCTTGTGCATGCACTAACAATAAATAATAATAAACCTATTAGAAATAATTTTAGTAATTTTTTCATTTTTCTTCTCCTCTTTTTCCATGAATAATACTAGTAATATAAACTACTAGCATTTTATTTTTCTATATATTTAAAATAGATTTCCATATCTAAAAATCTTAAAAATATCTTTTTTCTTTGACGAATTTCGTAACTATCAAAAAAGAATAGTGAGAAAGCTTCCCAAAGTAATACCCAGCCTCCAATATAAATACCTTCTATGAAGATTGTAGAAAAGAGGTCGGATAGTTCTAAAATGTTTCTTGCAATATAAGCAGCGGTTAAAAAGAGTAAACTCATTATAATATTTGTGACCATCTGCCTATAAATTTTCTTTAGTGATTTATTTATATAAAACAATGTAGTTTTAAAATTATTTATTATTCCTATTTTACTACGTTCTTCTTTTTCTTCATCTTTCATATATTCTGGTAAATAAAGATATAATTCAATTTTTTCATTTAGAGGGATTTCAGTTCCTGATTCTTCTAAAAAATCTAGT
>DUVT01000251.1 GCA_012840905.1 Acholeplasmataceae bacterium | reverse complement strand
TTTATGAGCAGTCTCTAGTGCTTCACCACTTTTAATTAATACTCCATTTTCAGCACCTTTTCCAGTTCCAACCATAATTGCAGTTGGTGTTGCAAGTCCTAATGCACATGGACATGCAATAACTAAAACTGAAATAAAGATTGTTAAAGCAAATTCTAAATCTTTTTTAAAGATGAACCATAAGACACTTGATATAATAGCAAGAATTATAACAATTGGTACAAAGTACCCGGAGATAACATCTGCTAATTTTGAAATTGGTGCTTTTGAACCTTGTGCTTCTTCTACAAGCTTAATAATTTGTGCAAGAACTGTATCACTTCCAACTTTAGTTGCTCGGTATTTAATTGAACCAAACTTATTAATACTTGCACCAACAATTTTATCGCCAACACCTTTTTCGACTGGAATACTTTCACCAGTTAACATCGATTCATCAACAGAAGTATTACCACTTACTACAACACCATCAACTGGCATTCTTTCTCCTGGTCTTACAATTATAATATCACCAACAACTACATCCTCAATTGGAATTACTATTTCTTTACCATCTCGCTCCACAAGTGCATTTTTAGGTGTTAAGCCCATTAACTTTTTAATTGCTTCAGATGTCTTACCTTTTGATCTTGCTTCAAAGTATTTTCCAAGCGTAATTAATGTAATAATTACCGCTGCACTTTCAAAATATAATTGATGAACAAAATGATCTTCGCCACCTATAATTTTAATAAATGCATATATACCATAAATAAAGGCAGCTGCTGTACCGATTGCAATTAATGAATCCATATTTGGATTTCGTTTAATTAAGGTTCTAAAACCAACTTTGTAAAATTTATATCCCATAACAATTACAGGAATTGTTAAGGCTAACTGGGCAATTACAAAATTAAGTGGATTTAAATCTGGATTTAAAATATTTGGTAGTGGTAGGCCTACCATGTGTCCCATTGAAATATAGAGAAGTGGAATTGTAAAAATTGCTGAAAAGATAAATCTAAATTTTAATAGTTTTATTTTTCTTTCGCTTTCTTCAACTGCACGATCTTTCTTTTCAATAATTAATTTATATCCTGCATCTTCTACAGCTTTCTTTAAATCAAATACACTAGCTTCTTCTGTATCATATTCAATAGTTATTTTTTCTGTTGCAAGATTAACATTTGCTTTTTTAACACCATATACTTTGTTTGTTGCAATTTCAACAGCACGAACACACGCTGCACATGTCATACCTTCAACAACAAACGTTTCTTTTACAACACTATCTTTAACTTTATACCCTGCTTTTTCTACAGCAGTTTTAATATTATTTAAATCTATATTATCATCATATTCGACTGTTAATTTTTCAGTAGCTAAGTTGACACTTGCATTTTTAATCCCATCAACTCTTTTAGTTACTCTTTCGACTGCACTTGCACAAGCAGCACAAGTCATACCTTCTATTTTAAATTCTTTCTTCATAATCAATATCCTACTTTCCTGACATTCTTGAGATTATATTTAATATTTCTTTTGTTTTTTCTTCACTATTTCCTTTTTCAAACGCTTCTTTCACACAATGGTTGAGGTGTTGTTCTAAAACTAACAAATTAGCTTTTTTAAGTAAACTCATTACAGCCATTACTTGATTAGATATATCAATACAATATCTACCTTCTTCGATCATATTAATGACAGAATCAATTTGTCCTCTAGCGGTCTTTAAGGAAAATATCGCTTTTTTCTTTTGTTCGTTCATTGTACCTCCTACCCCCTACTATGGGGGGCTAATTATATTATACTCTTGATTCGGGAAAATGTCAAAGAATTTATCTTATTTTTTATACTTTCATAAAAAAAGACTTTTGAGTCTAAGTCAATTTTACCCAAAAGTCCTTTAAATTATTCGCACACTTAATTTCAATTATAATTATAGATTATCAACACCTGATACATTTTCAAATGGAATACTTAATACAACCTCTTCTTTTTCAAGATCAATTATAGCTACATTATTTCCATCTTTATTACAAGAAAGAATATATTTTCCATCACTACTTAAAATCATATGTCTTGGATGTTGTCCACCAGAACTAAAACTATTTACATATTCTAATTTTCCATTAGCTAAAACTTCAAACTTTGCAATGCTATCTTCGCCCCTATTAGATGCATATAAAAATTTATTATCTTTTGAGAAAAGGAGTGTTGCACCAAAAGTTTCACCTTGAAAATTAGGAACTGTAGAAATAGATTGGATTATTTCTTTAGTATTTGTATTTATCACAATTACTTCATTAGAATATTCTGTCATCACATAAATTAATGAATTGTCTTGATTATAAATAGCATGACGTGGTCCTACTCCTTTTGGAAGTAGGATTTCTTCTTTATAAACTAATTCTTTTCCTTTAATATCATAGAAATAGATTGCATCAAGTGCAATATTAACAACCCCCAATATAGTTTCTTCATTATTTAAGAAAACACAGTGACATCTACTAAGTCTATCATCTTCAATTTGCTTTTGGTAAGTGTAAAGCTTAGTAAACTTGCCATTTTCTACACCAGCACTAAAGAATGCTCCATCAGCATAACTACAACCTAATATTGTATTATTTTTTTCTGAATAAACTAAATGGGTTGCACTTACACCTGGAAAAGCTAATTTATCACTAAATACTAAATTACCATTTTCAATTCTATATGCTATTAAACTCATCCCATTATTCTTTTCATAAGTGTATGCATAATTATTAGCACTAACAATGAAACTAGGTGCAGCTATATCCGCACTACTTAATTTTGTATAATTATTATTTTCTACTTCAAAAATACCGATTGACTCACCATTTGTTTTGTAACTAGAAATTATAAACTTCATTTTTCCTCCTATAATATATAATCCAATTAATTATCTATATTCTTACATAATTCCCTTCAAAAAGCAACTAAAATAACAGTATAAAAAAGCTGTTGATTTAATCAACAGCTACTAATTATAATTTTTTCTTTTTACGTTTTTTCACAAAGAAATAAGTTCCAACAGCAATTCCAGGTACAACCATAAATGGTAAAACTGTTGCAAGAATATTAAGTAATAACTTAACTAATGAAATAAATGCATCAATTCCACCTAAGAATGAATCTAATAATTCTCCACCAAATTTCTTTTCGTCTTCAGGTTGTGGTTCACCGTAGATTGTTAAATTGATTGTGCTATAATCGATTTGACTATCGTATCTGTTTAACTCACCAGTTAATTTACCAATATCTAAATTAATTTCTGAAATGCGATCATTGATAATAATCATATCATGAAGGCTAGCATCTTGATACAATTAATTTAATCTTTCCAGTTCAGCTTCAAGTGATGCAATTCTATTTTCCTTATTTTGATAATTAAGCGATACATCAGTAGCATTTTTCTAAAAAATGGTTTACTGTACCATAACTTTTATTTGAACTAATAAATTCATCTAATCTACTTGATTTAATTCTTATTACTAAATAAATTGTATCATTTACAATTCTCTCACTATCAAACCATTCATCTGCGTTTAATTTTGATTTGATTTCGTTATAAGCCTTGACTGAATCTTCAACCGATATTTTCGCATCAACTTCGTACATAATTTTACGCGTTTCACTTGCCAGCTCTGTTTCTACCGTTTCATCAACTTCATCATTTTGTAGTCCACCGTCTTTTCTGTCTTCATCAACACTTGCACAACCAACAGCTAGTAAAAGTAAAAATAATCCTAGCAATAAAAACTTTAATTTTTCATATCCCTACCTCACTTCACAATTATAACAATTATAACAATTATGTTATAATTTTTTTAAAAAATCAAGTCTTTTTTTAAAAATCCAAGTGCGGTACTGATACTTCCACCATTAAGTAAATATTGTTTTAAATTTCTTTGTAAAGTTGTATCTTCAGGAAGTTCTTCGTAATTCTCATACTCAGTTTTGTATATCCATTTTATAAAACCAGTTTGACCATAACTTTCATCAATAATTTCAAATAATGATCTAAACTTAATTATATTTGCATCTTCCGGAAGTAAATTAAGTAAATCAGAACTTAATAGCCAACTTCTACATCTATAATTTACATCACTATATTCAGGATAAAACTCTTCGAAGAACTTAAATGCAGAATTAAAAGACTCATTAACTTTTTCACTACTTAAATTGGCATCACTTGGGATATGAATTGAGATGTATTTGCCATTATCATCATCTTTCATTTCATATTCTAATTCACCAATTCTAAAAATAGTCATAGCAATTTGGCGATGTGTCCACCATGCACGGTCAAACTTCCAAGTTTGATTACCTGCATAATGTTCATCTAAAAAGCGCCTAAAAGCTTTCATTGTATCAATAAAGATCTCATCACTAATTCCTTTTTCAAGATAACGCTCATAAGTAAATGTCAGTGCATATAACATACAAGCGAGCATTTTCATATTATTATCATCAGGGTCAAGTGCTTCTTTTAATTTTTCTTTTGCTTCAATTGCTTTATTTATATCTAATAAATCTAAAATATCAGTTTCAAACTTTTTAAAATTTAAATGGTTGATTTCACCTAATACAAGATTAATTACTTCTTCTTGTAAATCAATCATTTTCATGATTTCCATTATAGTTTTCATGATTTCCCTCCAACCATTCCATATTATACACTTTTTTATTTTTTAGTCAATGTTTTAATCCTGAAAAAAAGCTAAGAAAATCTTCTTAGCTTGAACTTACCAACTTAAACAACACACTTAATCCAGTTGATATTTTCCCTTCTACTATATACTTAAGATAGTTTAAATCTGGATCATGGTCTTTGAATATATATGTTTTTATGTTAGTTTTATTTAACTTTTCTAAATCCTTAACTCCACTTACTGGACAATTACTATCTAGTTCCCCATGTAATACATAAATAGGGATATCTAATTTTGGAAGGATATCTTTATTTGCTTTTAGCCTAAACATTTCTTGATACCATCTACTTGTAATTTTTATCGGTAGATTTTTTGTTAACCACTGTTCATCATTAGTATTAATAGCATTAATTAACTCTAAATAATAAGGATAAGTTAGTGGTTTTACATCTTCAATGGTGATTTTACCATCTTGATTTATATCGATATCTTCAAAGTTTGCATTCCCAAAAATTGATATCTTAAGTTTCTTCTTATCCAGTAAAAAGTCTTCTTTACTAATAAAGCCTTTCTCAAAAACTCCAAATGCATTTAACCAATTAATAAATAATGCATTACCACCAAATTGCCACTCCAGTATATCTTTTAAATTATTATGACAATAGCTTGCAAGAATTAAACCCGCTATTTTTACATTTTTCCTATCAGCAATTTGACTTGCAATAATTCCACCATCACTGAATCCTAGTAAATAAATAGAAATTTCTCCATACTCTTTTTGTATTTCTTTAATTAAGTTCTCTAAATCAGTAATTACACTACTTGGTGTATTTTTATTATAAACTTTTTCATCTAATTTATAGAATGGTGCCTCATCACTTATTTCAACACCAACATTATTATAACTTAAATAGCTAATTCCTCTTTTATTAAATTCCGTTTTAAAGAGGTCGTGATAGTTAAAAATCTTGTTTCCCAATTGATGAGTGTTATTGTATGTATTTGGTCCAGCACCATTAACATAAATTACTAACTTTTTAAACTCACCTGGATATGAAAATTGATATTTTAAAATATCCCCAGTTATTGATTTAATATAATTAAGTTTAGAGTTCATTTATCCCCTTTCCTTCCACTCTAATTATATTAATTAAATCAAAACATATAACATTATTTTTTAGGTAAGATTAATAACATACTTGTACTTCTTTGATACTCATTATAATTATCTTTGTATGTTAATAGTCTTTTTTCTTGCATTGGAATACTAATAAAGATGAATAAAAGTGTGTTAAGAATAGCTCCTATTATTAAATACCACCTAGAAAAATCACTAAACAGCATAATCAAATATACTCCCCACCACATTAAGACTTCTCCAAAATAATTTGGATGACGTGAATACTTCCATAAACCTTCGTCAATATATTTATTTCTAGGATTATTTTTTCTAAACTTATGAACTTGAATATCAGATATTAATTGGATTGTTGCTGCAACTAATGAAATTATTAAACCAATTATACTTAGATAACTAAAGTTAGTTTGACTTAAGAAATATACTCCAGGCAGAATGGCAAAATATACAATTAAAGTAGGTATAAGATGAATACCGGCTAGACTTACTAAAGGAAACCATTTCTTAGATTTTTCTTGAAACATTGTATAACGCCAATCTTGAGTAAGTAAATTTTTAAATGTGTATGCCCAATTAAGAGTAAGTCTAATTCCCCAGTAAGCTATTGCAATAAGTAAAAGAATTGCACCGAGAGAATAATTTTTAAAATGAATCATTGATAGTGGAATGATTACAATTGGTGCAACACTCCAATACGGATCATAAATAGATGCATTTTTGAAAATTAAGCCGACGATAAAGACAAAGATTGTTGCAATTACATCTGCAATAAATACATTAATATAAAAATTATTTGTTATGTTTCGATTAAAAATTACTAGTCCAATAATTACTGCAAGTACATAAGTAATTAATATAACTAGAAAACTGAAAGTACGATTTTTCTTCACTTCAATCCACCTCTTTCTTATTTCAATTATACATTTTATTTTTCTCTTTTGCAATCAAAAAAACCGTAGTAGAAATTCTACTACGCTTTACTTTATTAAATATCTATCAAGCAACCGATAATATTTACCTTTATAATATATATTATCAACAACTAATACAATTAAACTAAAAGTTATACCACAGATAATAATGAGTAAATTTTGTAAATGGTTTATAGTAGTATCTTTAAATAATTTTTCAAACAAATAAAGCAATAATTCTTTAATACTTGCAAAACTAATTGCAAAGGTATAACTAAATACTACTATTAATTTGTAACTCATATAACCATAATCATCTAAAAACTTAATTAGCCATAACCCAAAGATTAAATAAGCTACTCCTTGGAATAAAAGTACTATATATTTGTAT
>DUVT01000023.1 GCA_012840905.1 Acholeplasmataceae bacterium | reverse complement strand
TTTTAAAATTTTATCATAATAATATAAACCATCAGCTTCTGCATATAATGCTAAGTGTGGTTCATTTAAATAGACTAACTCTGCAACAATCTCTTCTTTTGCAATATAAGGTGGATTAGATACAATAATATCATATCGACCTTTTACATTTTCAAATATATCACTTTTAATAAAGTTTATCTCTAAATTATTTTTTCTTGCATTCTCTTTTGCAACCTCTAAAGCTGCATCACTTATATCAACAGCTGTAACATTAGATTCTATATTTGCTTTTAAAGCAATGGCAATTGCACCACTTCCAGTACCAATATCTAATATTTTTGGTTTTGTAATTTTATTTTCATTAATAACATAATCAACAAGTTCTTCGGTTTCACGTCTTGGAATTAATACACTTTTGTTAACATTCAGTTTTAAACCATAAAAGTAAGTATAACCTAAAATATATTGGACAGGAACTTTTTCAAGTAAATACTTATTAATTGCATTAGCTATTTTTTTTAATCTTTCTTCTGGAACTTTTTTATCAAAGTTTAAGTAGAATTCAGTAAAAGAAAAATTACTCAATTCTGTAATTAAAAGTTTGATTGCAGAATCTTCCAATCCTAAATTTAATGCTTCAGTTTTATATTTTGTATATAGTTCCTTATATGTCATTTTTAGTCCTTTAAATATTTCCTTGCATTAATATTAAACATACATAAAATCTCATGTTGGGTTGTCTTTAAATATTTTGCCATTTCATCAATTGGGTGAAGTTTACTAGTAATAATAAACTCAGTATCATATGTAATACTCTCATCAATTTCAACAAACAAATGATTCATACAAACTTTACCGATTGTCTTATAAAGTTTATTGTTTGCCATTACAGTATAACCTTGTAAACTTCTTCTAAAACCATTAGCATACCCAATTGATAAAACTGCAATCTTCATATCTTGCTTAGCGATAAATTCCTCATCATAACCAACAGTCTCACCAGCTTTTATGCTTCTAATTTCAATTGGAAAGCATGCAACTTTAATCGCTTGATTTACTTTATTAGTTCCATAGACATCCAGTCCAACTCTTACATAATTTCCATAATCGATATAGTTATATGTTGATGTTGCACAAAGATGAACAATTTTAAAATTATAAACTTTATCAAATTCTTTAAACTTTTCTAGTTGATTAGTAGCATTTTTAAGACTTGAAAAATGAGTATAGATACCTTCTATTTCAAGATTATCAATTTTTTTAAGTCTATTTATCGCTTCCTTAAATTCATTTAAATCTTTAAAACCTAAACGGTTCATCCCTGTATCTACCTGGAGATGAACTTTTAGTTTTCGACTTAAATTTAACTTTTCTAAGTGTGAAGCGTCCGGAAGTTTATTAATTGAGATTACTAAATATGGAGAATCATTAATATATTGATATTCACTATAATCAAGTGAATTTAAAACAAGAACTTCTTTTTTCAATTTAAAAATTTTTCTTGCTTCTTGAAAATCAACAACAGCAACATAATCTAAATCTAAGTTGTTTGTTAGGTGATTAATTGCACTATCACCTAAGTTATATGCTTCACTTTTTATAACTGGAATAACTTTTTTTCTTGTTGCTTTTTGGATTACATTAATATTTTCAATGATTTGATTTAAGTCAATCTCCATCCATAGTAAATCTCTCATAAAAACCCCTTACTTCTCGTTATCAGCTTTCATCATTCGTTTTTGATCTTCTAAGATAAGTGCATCAATAATTGGATCTAATTTACCTTCCATTACTCGGTCTAATAGTTGGATTGTAAAACCGATGCGGTGGTCAGTAACTCGGTTTTGTGGATAGTTATAAGTTCTAATTTTTTCACTTCTATCCCCACTACCGATTTTTGATAATCTTTCTGCTCCTTCTTTTTCAAGCTTTTCTTGCATGATTTTATCATAAATTCTAGCTTTAAGAACTTTAATAGCATTTGCTCTATTTTCATGTTGACTCTTACCATCTTGACATGTTGCAACAATTCCAGTAGGTAGATGGGTTGCTCTAACAGCCGAATATGTTGTATTAACACTTTGGCCACCATGTCCTGAGGCACAGAATGTATCGATTCTGACATCATTCATATCAATATCAACATCAACCTCATCAGCTTCTGGCATTACATAAACTGTTGCAGTTGATGTATGGATTCTTCCACCTGATTCAGTTTCAGGAACTCTTTGTACTCGATGAGCACCAGATTCATATTTCATTAATGAATATACGCTCTCTCCTTCAATAACAAATTCGATTTGAGAAAAACCACCCATTTCACTTTCTACAGCATCTAACACTTGGATTTTCCATCCCTTATCAGCCGCATAACGAGAATACATTCTAAATAGGTCGCCAGCAAAGATGTTAGCTTCATCACCACCTGCTGCCCCTCTTATTTCTACAATTACGTTTTTCTCATCGTTTGGATCTTTTGGAATTAATAAGATCTTTAACTTTTCTTCTAACTCTTCTTCTTCAGTTTCTAGTTGATCTAATTCCATTTCTGCTAGTTCCCGCATTTCTGGATCATCCATTAATTCTTTTAAATCCTTGATTTGCTTTCTAACATCTTTATATCTTCTGTATGTTGTAACAGTTTCTTCAATTGAACGAAGTTTCTTCATTAATTCTGTAAGGCGTTTTACGTTGCTTGCAACATTAACATCTTGTAATTCTTCGTTAATTGCATCATACTGTTTTTCTATTAATTCTAGCCTTTCTATCAAGATTAATCACCTCTATTTATTTTGCGTTTTTGGCGCAAACATTGATAAGTGACCGTGGAAGATTAAACTAACACTATCAGTCATACCCTGACGGTTTTTCGCAATAATCAATTCAGTTTCTTTATTTCTAAATTGTTTAGTTGTATCTTCATCACCTTTAGTTGGTTCACGGTGTAAAAACATAACAATATCAGCGTCTTGTTCAATGGAACCTGATTCTCTTAAGTCGGATAATACAGGTCTTTTATCATCACGTTTTTCAATATCCCTAGATAATTGAGAAAGTGCAAGCACAGGAACTTCTAGTTCTCTTGCCATTAATTTAAGTTGTCTTGAGATTTTAGCTACTTCATCAGTTCTATTTGAAAATCTCTTTGTAGTAGTAAGAAGTTGTAAATAGTCAATTATTACAAAATCTAACTTTCCTTCTCGTTTTAACTTTCTACATACTGTTACAACCTCTTCTACATCTGTTGCTCCAGCATCATCTAAGTAAATATTGAATTTATCGATTTTTAATTTCGCAAGGTTCAAACTTGCAAATTCTGCTTCAGTTAGATTACCACTTCTAATTTTACTTAGCGGAACCCCACTTTGCATTGCATACATACGCATTAAGATTTGGTCTAATCCCATCTCTAGTGAAAATAATGCAATGTGTGCGCCAGTTTGTCCTGCAATGTTTGATGCAACATTTAAGGCAAATGCAGATTTACCTATACCAGGTCTTGCAGCAAGGATAATCAATTCACCGTTTTGGAAACCATGAGTAACTTTATTTAAGTCTTTATAACCTGTATCAAGCCCTGTTAAGCCATCTTCATTTAAGTTACGGTTCTTTTCAATTAAATCTAAGATATCATCAGTTGCTGCATCAATTCGAATTAATTCAACTGTTTTTCTTCTATTTAATACATCGATTATTTTTCTTTCTGTTTCGCTAATTAAATCATTAAATGATAAGCGACTATCTAATACTGCATTTGATAGATCAGTCATTGTATTTAATAGTTGACGTTCAATGGATTTTTCTTTAATAATTTCAATATATGCATGTACGTTAATAACTGAAGGAATTGCATCCATTAATTCTAATAGATAGTTTAAACCTCCAGTTGCCTCTAATAAATTTTTACGCTTTAATTCATCAGCAACAGAAGAAATATCAATTTCTTGTCTATTTTTATCAAGTTGAATAATTGCATTAATAATGTTTTTGTTTGCTTGGATATAAAAATCACTTGCATCTAACCTATTAATAACTTCATCAGCTAGAGAGTTTTCTACAAGTATAGATCCTATTACGTAATCTTCAGCTTCTTTGCTATAAGGAATTTTACGGTTTTCATTCATCATTCTTTCTCCACAACAAATAATGTAATTGTTGCAGTTACTTGTTTATGTAGTTGTAAAGGAATCTTATAAGTACCTAAAGCATTAATATCATTTTCAATAATCATTTTGCGCTTATCAATAGTAACATTGTGTTGATTTTTATATTCATCAACAATTTGTTTACTACTTACTGTACCAAATAATTTCCCCTCTACACCAACTTTCACTGCGATTTTTACTGGATGTGCATCAATGAATTCTTTTAATTCTTTCATTTCATTTAGATGCTTTTCTTCTTCAACTCGTTTTTCTTCTTGTTGTTTTTCTAATTGTTTTATATTCTCAGGGGTAGCAAGTATAGCTTGAGAACTTCTAACTAAAAAGTTTGCATGCCCTGCAGGAATATCTATAATATCGCCAGCTTTACCTTTTCCTTTTACATCTTTAGTTAATATAATCTTCATCGTCGTAAGACCTCCATCCTCTATTTTCTTTAACTGTTTCACTAGTGCTTCTTTTGCTTCCTCTAAGGAAATGTTTTTAAGTTGAGTTGCAGCATTATTAAAATGTCCACCTCCACCTAATTGTTCCATTATTACTTGAACATTAACCTCATCTAAACTACGAGCACTAATGCCGATTTCATCTTCATCTATTCTCCCGATACAAAATGCAGCTTGAAAATTATTTACACTAATAATATTATCAGCAATCTTAGCAAGAAACGCTCTTGGATATATTTCATCATTACATACAGCGATTCCATATTTACCTTGAACTACTTCTAAGTTATTTAAGATTGTCATCCGCTTCAAATATTCATCAAAGTTCTCACGTAAGAATCTTTGAACTTTAGCCATTTCAGCACCATATTTTTGTAATAAACTCAAAACATTAAATGTACGATAACTTACACGATACATTAAATTATTAGTGTCAACAATTACTCCCATCAACATCCAAGTTGCTTCAATACTAGTCATTTCAATCTCCGAATCTAAAAATTGAAACATTTCTACTATCAACTCAACAGTTGATGATGCACTTGATTGTGTATAGAGAAAATCATAATTGCTAATCGCATTGTTATTTCTTCTATGATGATCAATAATTGCAATTCGTTTTGCTTTTTTATATAACTTGTCACTTAGTAATAAATTTTGATATTGAGTATCAATTATAATTAATAATGTATCCTCAGTAATTTTATCAAGTGCTTCTTTTGGTGTAATAAAGTAATCTAAGACATTTACATATTCTCTTTTAATAATGTTATAAACATTCGTAATTGTCTCATCAATTAAGTTTTCATCAAAAACAATTTTCGCACCACGATTTAAAGAATTAACTAGTTTATATGTTGCTATACTTGCACCAAAGGCATCTGCATCCATATCACTATGTGACATTATAAAAACTTGTTGCGATGATTCAATTAAATCAGTAAGTGTTTCTGTTTTTACACGTACATAAACAGGACTTCTTGTTTCATGTGAATTAGTTCTCGCACCAAAGTAGTTCAAAGTTTCATCCACTTTCACAACACATTGATTTCCACCACGGTTTGTTGCAAGAATTAATAATTCTTCTGCTACTTCAATTAATTCATTTACTTTAATATCAACACATGCAATTCCAATTGAAGCAGTTACACGTAGTTGTTCTTTAATACAATAATCACGAATAGTTTCAATAATTGAAAACTTATCATCCATTAATCTAACTAGTTGTGATCTATCCATTACTAGTAAATATTTTTCTTCACTATAACCACGTAAGTAAATATCATAGTTATCGCTCCACTCACCAAGGACACCCATAATATTACTTATTTGTTTTGCGCGTTCTTGTGCATCGTAACTTTCTAAAGCATTATGCAAGTTATCAAGTTCTAAAATCCCAATAGCAAGCATTCTAGACTTATATTTATCTTCTGTAATTTTAACTTCTGTTTTATCTAGAAAATAAATAATATTATCTTCAGGTAATACTCGACACAAAAAAATCTTCCCGTAAATTTCTAATTCAAACTCATTCATTACTTTAAGTCTTGTATGTAGGTCGGGACTAATGTTTTCAATACTTCTTTCAAGTAGTGGGCTTAAAAATATTTCTTTTGCATAGTTATTTGCCCATTCAATTTTTTGTTCATCAGAATAAACAATTATTCCAATAGGCAATTTACTAAACGCTGTTTCTCCAGCTTTCTTTACTCTGTATGAGATTGTATTCCAATGTTTAATTCTGTTTTGTAGTAACCATAATTTATGAATGTTTTTCTCATTCAATCTAAACATATATAAAATGCCAATGGTTAATGCGAAAACAAAGATTGAAATATATCTAATTATTTCATTTAACTCATCATTTACAAAGGAATAAACAATAAAGAATAGCGAAATGAAAGCAAGCACTATAATAATTTGCTTTATTCTTTGTTTTTGTTTCATAAGTATCACCTATTTATTAATTATTATACCACAGTGCATAGAAAAATAAAATATATAAGAATTTATTTGTTGACAAGTTTATTGAAAGTATTCATAATAAAACCACTTAAAAATTTGCTTGCTAACAGATGTTAACAAGCAAACTTTTTTATTGGATATACGATTTTAACTTATCTAAAAACTCACCTACATCTTTACTAGTTGCTTCCCTATACTTATCTAACTCATATTTTATACCTAATTGAGTCCATTTATCAAGCCCAAGCTTGTGGTATTTTAGCACTTTAAACTTGTAGTTAGCTTGATTAAATCTCTTTAAAATCTTTCCTAGTTCTTCAATATGATAGTTAGAATTATTTATCTCAGGAACTAATACATACGTGATATAAAACTTTTTGTTTTCTTTATTTAAAATATCGAGGAGTAAAAATGTATTATCTAATTTTACATTCGTTATTTTTTTTACTTCTGTGTTGTTTACACCTTTTAAATCAACAATAAATAGATTGGTTAAATCAATTAGTTTTCTAAACTTTGGATTATCTTGAAAGATAGTTCCTTGAGTTTGAATCGCTGTGTGAACATTGTATTCTTTTAACTTTTCAAATAAAGCAATTATAAAATCTAGTTGTAATAAAGGTTCACCACCACTAATCGTGATTCCACCATCTTGATAAAAAGCTTTATACTTTAAAAAGTCATTTACTACTTCATCAACACTCATTTGTTTATAGTTGATCCTCGGTATTGTATCTATATTATGGCAATACTTACAAGCTAAATTACAACCTTGTAAAAATAGGACATAGCGAATTCCAGGTCCATCTAAACTACTAAAAGTTTCGATGGAATGAACATTTGCTATCATATGCGTTCATGGAATGTTCTGCTAATAACTTCTTGTTGTTGTATTGGTGTGAGTTTGTGAAAGTTTACTGCATAACCAGAAACCCTAATTGTAAGGTTAGGATACTTCTCAGGTTTTTCCATAGCATCAATTAACATTTCACGATTTAATACGTTAACATTTAAGTGATGAGCATTGTTCTTAAAGTATCCATCTAAAATTGTAACAAGATTTTTTACAGCAGAACTTGATTCATTATTGTGTAAGAAATCTTTGTAGTCTTCACCTAAGGCACTTGGAATAATACTGAATGTATTACTTACTCCATCATTAGCAAAAAAGAAAGGAATTTTTGCAACACTCATTAAGGACGCTAGTGCTCCTGATGAGTCTCTTCCATGCATTGGATTTGCGCCAGGTGCAAATGGTTCACCTTTCTTTCTACCATCAGGTGTTGAACCAGTTTTCTTACCATAAACAACGTTTGATGTGATTGTAAGAATTGAAAGTGAGTGTTTTGCATTACGATAAGTCTTAAACTTTTCAATCTTTGCTTTAAACACTTCTACAAGTCTTTTTGCAATCATATCAACACGATCATCATTATTTCCGTACTTAGGGAAATCACCTTCAACTTCGAAATCAACAGCTATCCCTTTTTCATTTCTAATTGCTTTAACTTTTGCATATTTGATTGCTGATAAGGAGTCCGCAACAACACTTAAACCAGCAATTCCAGTTGCAAAGTTACGTTTTACATTATAATCATGTAAAGCCATTTGTAATCTTTCATATGCATATTTATCATGCATATAGTGGATAACATTTAATGTGTTAATATATAGATTCGCTAACCACTCTAATACATAATCATACTTTTGCATTACTTCATCATAATCAAGGATATCAGATGAAAGATTTCCAACACCATCAACTACTTTGAATTCTTGGATTTCATCTACCCCATCATTGATTGCATATAGTAGTGCTTTTACAAGGTTTGCTCTCGCACCAAAGAATTGCATTTCTTTTCCAAGTTCCATTGGTGAAACACAACAACTTATTGCATAATCATCACCGCATAGTTTGCGCATTAAGTCATCATTTTCATATTGAATTGAACTTGTATCAATACTTATCTTTGCTGCAAAGTTTTTGAATCCTGTTGGTAATTTATCAGTCCATAATACTGTAATATTTGGTTCTGGTGCTGGACCTAGATTATATAAAGTATTTAGTAATCTAAATGATGTTTTTGTAACTAAAGGTCTACCATCTAATCCAATTCCACCAACAGAATTTGTAACCCAAGTAGGGTCTCCAGTGAATAGTTTATTATATTCAGGAGTTCTTGCAAAACGAATCATTCTGAGTTTCAACACAAATTGATCGATTAATTCTTGTGCTTCTAATTCGGTTAAAGTTCCTTCTTCTAAATCTCTTTCAATATAAATATCAGTAAATGTTGTATCTCTACCGAAACTCATTGCTGCACCATTTTGTTCTTTTACAGCACCAAGATATGCAAAATACATCCATTGTATTGCTTCTGTTGCATTTTCAGCAGGACGACCTAAGTCAAATCCATACATCTTACCTAATTCTTTTAGTTCTTTTAAAGCATTAATTTGTTCTTGAATTTCTTCACGAACACGAATAACTTCTTCTGTCATTTGTGTATTAAATGACTCTTTTTCATTTTGCTTTTCTAAAATTAAACGATCAAGCCCATATAATGGAACTCTTCTATAGTCACCGATTATTCTTCCTCTACCATAACCGTCTGGTAACCCTGTTATTACACCAGATTTTCGAGCCAAACGCATTTCATCAGTATAAACATCAAATACACCTTGATTATGAGTTTTACGGTATTTAGTAAAAAACTCAACTAATTTTGGATTTGCTTTATAACCATACGCTTCCACTGCTTGCACAGCAACTCTTATACCACCAAAAGGTTGAAAAGAACGTTTAAGTGGTTTATCTGTTTGGAGTCCAACAATTACTTCGTTTTCCTTATCTAAGTATGCTGGTCCATAAGTAGTAATTAATGAAGGTACTTCAGTTTCTAAATCAACTACTCCTTTTTCATTTTCAATTTTTAAAAGTTCTTGAAAATCTTTAAGTAATTTTTTTGTTCTTTCTGTCGCACCTTCTAAAAAACTTTCATCTCCCTCATAAGGCTTATAGTTGGCTTGAATAAAATCGCGAACATCGATTTTTTCTTGCCAGAGCCCTCCTTTAAAATTTCTCCATGCTTTCATTTTATATACCTCATGTTTATTTTCTTTTAAGACCTTTATTAAATTATAGCAAAGAAAACTAGAAAATTTTTATAACAACGTTTTCCATTAATCAAGTAAATGTTTTCAAAAAAGGACAAAAAAAAGACCGTAGTAAACTACGGTACTGATTATCATTTATTAACTATTCTTTTACAAACGGTAATAAAGCCATGTGACGAGCACGTTTGATTGCAACAGCTAATTCACGTTGGTAAATTGCTTTTGTACCTGTAACACGACGTGGTAAGATTTTTCCACGATCGGAAACAAATCTCTTTAACAACTCATAGTCTGTCCAATCAATTTTTTCGATTTTATTATCCGTAAAATAACAGCTCTTTTTTCGTCTACTTCGATAGCCTGCCATTTTATTTCCTAACCTCCTAATTTAAAATGGTAAATCATCATTTGAAATATCAAAATCAGATTTAATATCTTCAAATGGATTTTTATGTTCTTCAGGAGAGCTTTGTCTTGGCATTTGACTTTCAAATTGATTAGTATCTTGATTCATTGCAAAGTCTCCAAATCCAGCATTATCACGTGATGCTGATTTTGGTTCTAAGAAATGAATTGATTCACATAATACTTCCGTAACAAAACGTCTAACACCATTAGCATCATCGTAGTTTCGTGTTTGTATTTGTCCGTCAATACCAATTAGGCTTCCTTTTCGCATGTATCTTGCGAAATTTTCTGCTTGTTGTCGCCAAACTACACAATTAATAAAATCGGCTTGTCTTTCGCCTGTTTTACTTGTGTAGGTTCTATTTACAGCAATTGTAAATTGAACAACTGGAATATTGTTTGCTGTGTATCTTAGTTCGGGATCTCTTGTGAGCCTTCCGACTAATACTACTTTATTCATAAAATCGCCTCTTAATCTCTAACTAATATATGTCTAATTACATCTTCACGGATATTACATACACGATCATACTCTTTTACAGCTTCTGGTGTAGCTTCTACTTTGAACACTACATAGAAACCTTTTTTGAAGTCTTCGATTTCATATGCTAAATCCCTCATTCCCCATTTATTAACCTCTAAAACTTTGCTGTTGAAATCTGCAAATAGTTTTTCATAATCTTGAACTACAGCATCATAAGCTTCTTCAGTTAAATCTGGGCGAATGATAAACATACCTGTGTACACTTTCATTCTTCGCACCTCCTTTTGGACTTTTGGCCTCTTCTTTAAAAGAGACAAGGATGAGCATTAACTCATTCTATATATTATACTATATTTTTACCAATTTGTAAATAATTATTTTAAATTTGCTCCAAATGGGATTAAAGCTAATTTTGCAAGTTTAAACCATTGTAAGCCAAATGGAATTCCGATTATTGTAATACAAAAAAATACACCTGTTACTAAATGCGATAAAGCTATACCAAGATCAAAGAATATTAACCAAAGTGTATTTGCAATCGGATGTTTTTCAAAGTTAGTTTTAACTTCTGTTCCAAACGGTGCAAGTACTAATCTAGCCATTTTAAAAGCTTGTCGGCCAAATGGAATACCAATAATTGTTATGTATAAAATAACCCCTGCAATGAAATATAACGCGGCAGCAATTAAGCCCCCAAAAATAATCCAAATAATATTCCCGAGTAATCTCACTATTTTTTATCCTCCTTTTCCCCTACATTATACAATAATAACCTACCTTAAACAAGAAATAACTACTAATTTTCATTAGTAGTTATCCTTTTATCATTCTTCAATTGCTAGTCTAAATCTCTTTAGAAGTAGCGAAATACCATTCATTAGTGGATCAACTATTAAGATTAGTAAGATTGTAATAAATACCTCTAGTATTAAAACATTGTTTTCAACTGGGATGATTGTTTCATTGCCATTAACAACCCATCTTCCAGCTCTACTAATCTCAATTACTGGATGTACATATTCATCATCCGTATCTTCAATATAATCGATAATTCGTTTTGCTACTTCAAAAGTATTTTCGCCATTGATATACCAGTATGAGCCTACTACTTCTAAGTCAATTTTATCGGAATCAACTACTTCAATATTAGTAACCTTACCATTTATTGCAAAGTATCTTGAATTGTACTTTGTCTCAATTGTAATAGTAGGAATTATATATTCATTTTCGTTAATAACTTTTTCTTTCGCTTTAACTGGTGTATCAATACTATTAATTGTCCAGTTTTCTAAGTGGTTTACATCTAAATATAACTCTTTTACATTCGATACTTTAATATCAGTTGATACGCCATCAATTACCCAATAGTCTTTGATAATTGTGATTTCTGGTTTTAAGTATTGTTCATTTTCCATAATCACAGTTGGCATTGTTATTGCTTTCGATTTGGTTTTATATTCATTAATATACCAAAAGCCACCATCAACTTTTAAAGTTAACTTTTCATTTTCTCTTACAATAATTGGTGTTTCATAACCATTAAGTGTCCAACGTTCATTTTTACTTACCGCAAGTACAGGCTGAACATAACCATTTGCGATTACTTCAATTTCTGGTTTCCTAAATGCTTTTACTGATGTAGATCTACCATTTATCGTCCATTCATCTCTAATTACTTCTGTAGTAATGTCGTATTCTTCAACACCACGACGATATGATAAATCTAGTTTCATAAATGGTATTATATCAAAACCTGCAAGTAAGCAAAGAATTACCATTCCTGCATATAAGAATTTTCTTGATAAATTGAACGGTCTACTTACCTTGAATAAAACAACCATCATTACAAATGTAGTAACTACAGTTGCAATAGTTGTAAATGCTTGGTAATTTTGATGGAAACTTTCTAAACCTGGAATTGTTCTAATAAAGTTTAAAATTACATGCAATAGAACGATTGTTAAAGCGCCAGGTAAAGTTGATTTTAAAACATTTGATAAAAACTTTCCTTTTACAATTTCTCTATTGGGTTGCAATGCTAGGAAGGTTGCAGGTATTCCTATTGCAAACCATTCAATCATATATAAATGTCTTGCTGCAAATGGATAACTCATCTTAATATTACCATTTTGTAAGCCTAATATTATGTAAAGAATTGCTAGCAAGATAGAGAAAATTGTTTTTACTAAGAATAGTGTAGAAGTTTTTTGAATGTTATTAATAACTCTTCTACCCTCTTGAACAACTCTCGGCATAGAACTAAAATTAGAATCCATTAAAACTAAATGCGATACATAGCGAGTTGCTTCACTTCCTGATGCCATAGCGATACTACAATCAGCCTCTTTTAAAGCTAAAATATCATTAACGCCGTCACCTGTCATCGCAACAGTTTTCTTATGTTCTTTTAGTTC
>DUVT01000250.1 GCA_012840905.1 Acholeplasmataceae bacterium | reverse complement strand
TAATTTATTTTATTAAATCCAAAATAGAATTAATTTGGATATCAGAATGATTTAATTCTTCGTTTGAACCATACCCATATAAACAACCAATTGTATATGCATTATTTTCTAAGCCAGTATCAATATCAGTCTTGCGGTCTCCAATCATTAGCATGTTTTGTGGTAGAGATGATTTGATATGAGCTAAAATTTTTGGTTTAGGAATATAATCATACATTTCAGAACATTTAAATAAATCAAAGTATTGATCTAATTTAAATGCTTCTATCATTGCTTCCATATAATAAATTTTAGAATTACTTAAGTAAACAAGATAATAACCAGCTTTTTTTAGCTCATTTAATACATCTAACGCACCATCATACAACCTTGCTTTATTCGATTTAATTAAGTGTAACATCTCTTCAGATATAATTGAACTTGCATTTGTAATAACTTCATTAGACAGCTTTGGTGTAAATGATTCCCACATTTCTATAGGATTCATTCCTAAAAATGAAGCTATTTCAAAGTCCTGCCAATCATATTCTGTTAGAAAGTTATTTTTAACTAAATAATCATAGGCTTTTAAAAATGCAGGTTTGTAAATATGAATGCTTTCATGTAAAGTACCATCCCAATCAAAGATAATTGTTTTTACATCTTTTGGTATTATTTTAAAAGTTTTCATAGTTATTCCTTAAACTTTAGAATATGGCCCATTCGATCTTTCTTTGTTTTCATATAATATAAATTCTTTTCATTATGGTTAAGTTGAATTGGAACCCTTTCTATAATTTCAATTCCATGACCTGATAATCCTTTTAGTTTTAGAGGGTTATTAGTCATAAGTCTGACCTTTTTAACTCCTAAATCTGAAAGTATTTGCGCTCCAATACCATAATCTCTTAAGTCTTCATCAAAGCCAAGTGCTAAGTTTGCATCAACCGTGTCCATTCCTTGATCTTGAAGTGCATAAGCTTTAATCTTGTTAATTAAGCCTATGCCTCTACCTTCTTGACGCATATAAAGTAAGATACCTTTACCTGCTTTTTCGATTTTATCTAGTGCTGCATGAAGTTGATCACCACAATCACATTTCATTGAACCAAATGCATCACCAGTTAAACATTCTGAATGAACTCTAACTAATACTTCATCTTCTGGGTTTATTTCACCTTTTACAAGCGCAACATGATGTTCACCATTAGTAACATTCTCAAAGCCAATCATTCTAAATTCACCATGTAAAGTTGGTAACTTAGCTTCAGCAGCCCGAACAATTAAGTTTTCGGTTTGTTTGCGATGTGCAATTATTGATGCTATTGAGATTACTTTCAGATTATACTTTACTGCTATTTCTTCTAATTCATGACGCGTTAAAGGAATACCTTCTTTATCAACCAATCTTACAAATACCCCAGCTGGATATGAATTTGCAAGTTTAGCTAGATCAACTATTGCTTCAGGATGGCCAGCACGCTTTAATACTCCACCTAAACGTGTTCTAATAACAGTTAATATTCCAGGTCTAATGAAATCATCACCATTTGAATCTAAAGAGATTAAATGTTTAACGATAGTTGCCAATTGTTTTGATTTTGGTTTTACTTGATTAACATAATCTATTGTTATTACTTGTTCAACTTTATTTGTAATTATATGTCGTTCAAAAGCAGCAGGTATATTTAGCCTTATATATGTTTCTGGTTCTGCTGCAAACATAATTTCATCATGGGCGATTTCAATCATTTCATTAATTAATGCTTCGTTTATTCCACTTGCAGTTGATGCAAGTACTCCCATATCTTCACTTTCATCATCATCAACTATCATTATCATTTTATTTTCTTTTAAATCTTGAATTATTTCTTCAATTTTATTATATCTCATAATTATTTTACTCCTATTTTTTTATATAACCCGTAATGAGTACATCTTCACCAAATCGTGTTACTTCTTGGTCAGCTAGTAAAACTGCATCTTTCATAAGTTCAAACCCTTTTCCACCAATTGGTGATAATGCATCACTTCCACCAATTAATTTAGGTGCTATAAAAGCATACACTTTATGTGCAACTTTAGATGTTAACAATTTTCCATGAGTTGCACTCCCACCTTCAACTAATACACTATCTATACCTAATTTTCCTAAGTTAATCATTAAGTCATTTAGGTCAATTTCAGATGTATTATTTTGATAGATAAATTTCACACCGAATTCTTGTAATTCTCGGATTTTTTCATTTTTTGGATTTACAAGTGTAACAACATATGTAGTTTGAACTTTTGCTGTTGTAACTACATATGAATCATATGGAATTTTTAAATGAGGATCTAGTATGATTCGAATCGGATCTCTTGCAGGTCGATCTAACCTTGTATTTAATCTTGGATTATCCTTTAATACTGTATTTATTCCAACGAGTATTGCAGAATACTTATTTCTAAGTTCATGAACAAATTTTCTTGATTGTTCATTAGTTATCCATTTAGAATCACCTGTTGATGTTGCAATCTTTCCATCGAGTGTCATCGCATATTTTATAGCTACAAATGGTGTTTTAGTTTTTACAAAGTGGAAAAAGATCTCATTTTGTTTTTTTGTAATATTTTCTAGTATTCCATATTCTACTTCGATCCCGGAATTTCTTAACATTTTAATCCCTTTAAAATTCACTAACGGATTTGGATCAAGTGAACTAACAAACACTCGCTTAATTCCTTTTTCAATT
>DUVT01000249.1 GCA_012840905.1 Acholeplasmataceae bacterium | reverse complement strand
TTTCCTTTGGAAAAGTTTGGCTGTTAACAATTTTTGCAATGACACCATATATTATCTTAACTTTAATTGGTGATTTATATGGATTAAGGTTTATATCGATTATTGGAATATTTGTAAGTTATTTTTATGCAAATAGAATCGTAGATACAAATATAAGAAATTAAGTGAAGGTGAAAATTATGAGTTATAACCATCAAGAAATTGAAAAAAGGTGGCAAAAATACTGGGAAGAAAATAAAGTTTTTAAGACAAAAACAGATCCTAGCAAACCAAAATATTATGTATTAGACATGTTCCCATATCCAAGTGGAGCTGGTCTTCATGTAGGTCATCCAGAAGGATATACTGCAACAGATATTATTGCAAGAATGAAAAGAATGCAAGGATATAATGTACTTCATCCAATGGGATGGGATGCATTTGGCTTACCTGCAGAACAATATGCAATTGAAACAGGAAATGATCCAAAAGAATTTACTGAAAGAAATATTGAAAAACTAAAAACTCAATTAAAAATGTTAGGTTTTTCCTATGATTGGGATAAAGAAATTGCTACTTGTGATCCAAAATATTATAAATGGACACAATGGATTTTTACAAAACTCTATGAAAAAGGCTTAGCTGAAATTAGAGATATTGAAGTTAATTGGTGTGAAGCACTAGGGACTGTACTTGCAAATGAAGAAGTTCTTAATGTTGATGGCAAAATGGTGAGTGAAAGAGGTCACCATCCAGTAGTTAAAAGACCAATGAAGCAATGGGTACTTAAGATTACTGAGTATGCAGAAAGATTACTAGAAGATTTAGAAGAACTAGATTGGCCAGAATACATTAAGGAAATGCAAAGAAACTGGATTGGTAAGAGTGAAGGTGCAGAAGTTATATTTAAAGTAGATAATACTGACTTTGAATTTACTGTCTTCACTACAAGACCTGATACACTTTTTGGTGCTACTTATTGTGTGTTAGCACCAGAACATGAACTTGTTTTAAAAGTTACAAATGAAGAACAAAAAGAAGAAGTTTTAAAATATATTGAATATGCAAAATCAAGAAGTGACTTAGATAGAACAGATTTAAATAAAGATAAAACTGGTGTCTTTACAGGAGCCTATGCGATTAACCCTGCTAATGGTAAAAAAGTACCAATTTGGATTGCTGATTATGTGTTAATTAGCTATGGTACTGGTGCGATTATGGCTGTTCCTGCCCATGATGAGCGTGACTATGAGTTTGCGAAAAAATTCAATTTAGAAATCATTCCAGTCTTAGATGCTGATGTAAGTGAACAAGCATTTACTGGTGATGCAAAACATATTAACTCTGATTTCTTAGATGGCCTAAATAAAGCTGATGCTATTAAGGCAATGATTAAATATCTAGAAGATAATAAACTCGGTAAATATAGTGTTAACTATAAATTAAGAGACTGGGTATTTAGTCGTCAAAGATATTGGGGTGAACCATTCCCAGTAATTCATTATGAAGATGGTACTATCGAAGTATTACCGCTTGAAGACCTACCGCTTGAACTACCAAAATTAGAAAGAGTTACACTAAGTAAAACAGGTGAATCTCCACTAGCAAATGCAACTGATTGGGTAAATGTAGTTCGTGAAGATGGTGTTAAAGGTAGACGTGAAACTAATACAATGCCACAATGGGCAGGTAGTTGT
Source organism: Acholeplasmataceae bacterium (assembly GCA_012840905.1). Taxonomy (GTDB): domain Bacteria; phylum Bacillota_I; class Bacilli_A; order ML615J-28; family CAG-698; genus DUVT01. The sequence continues at coordinate 7,843 of DUVT01000249.1, read as the reverse complement.
TGGTATTATATTGGTTATATTTTAAGAGAAAATGAAGATTACTTAGATTTAAGTGATCCAAATGTACAAGAAATGGTTAACTATTGGTTACCAGTAGATTTATATATTGGTGGAACAGAACATGCAGTGCTACATTTACTCTATGCAAGATTCTGGCATAAAGTCCTTTATGATTGTGGTATTTTAAAAACAAAAGAACCATTCCAAAAGCTTTTCAATCAAGGTATGATTCTTGGTTTTGATGGAGAAAAGATGAGTAAATCTCGTGGTAATGTTGTTAACCCAGATGATATTGTACGTGATTATGGTGCAGATACTCTAAGATTATATGAAATGTTTATGGGTCCACTTGAAGCAACCAAACCATGGACTACTTCTGGTGTTGAAGGACCTAGAAGATTCTTAGAGCGTGTTTATAGATTATATACTGAAATTGCAAATATTGTTGATGAAAATAAAGCTTTAGAAAAAGTTTATCATCAAACAGTTAAGAAAGTTACAGTAGACTACGAACACTTAAGATTTAATACTGCAATTAGTCAAATGATGACTTTTGTAAATGAGTGTTATAAAAATCCAAATGTTCCTTTTAAATATTTGGAAGGATTCTTAAAACTATTAAATCCAGTAGCACCGCATTTAACAGAAGAACTATATCAAAATGTTTTAAACTTCACTACTTCAATTGCTCATAGCAAATGGCCAGAATTTGATGAATCGGTACTTGTAGAAGATAAAGTTACAGTAGTAATTCAAGTTAATGGTAAACTAAGAGATAAAGTTGATGTAGCAGTAAATATTGATAAAGCTGAACTTGAAAAAATTGCGCTTGCAAGTGAAAAAGTGAAAAGCTTTATTGAAGGAAAAGAAATTAGAAAAGTAATTGTTGTTCCAAATAAGATAGTTAATATTGTTGTATAACAATTGATAAATAATTATGGTATGACTCCAAAATACGAGTCATACCATTTTTTATTTTTGTTTAGTTGCTTCTAGTTTTTCATCTCCGTCTTCTTCACCAACATTTACTGCTAAATCACTGATTATATGTCTATCATCAATTTCTTTATCTTGATTTAAAACAGCTTCACTAAATTGAAATTCTTCAGAAATCTCTTCTAGTTTTCTCGAATAACATTTCTTTTTTCTCATTTTTTTACTCCTTTTTGTCTTTGTTTATATTATTTGCTTGCTTGGTCCATTTTATAAATTAATTCATATGTACAAAATTAAGAGTAATATATATTTATTGAAATTACTTAGCCGCAATAACGAAACATTTTATTTAATATTATTGTGGTGATAAAATGAAGTGTCGGATAAAACGGAATGTATTTAATTTGTTTCAAGTATTTGAATGTAGTGATTGTAAGTGTAAGCGAAATGATGAGTTTATTTACATTGGAAGGAATGTGATTGCAATTTATTATTTATTTGATAACTGTGTTGATTTGGAAATTGATAAGGAATTGTTAGTTCAAGATTTAGATAAATTTAAAGTATTAATTAAAGATGCAATTCTCCACCAAAATGAAATCTTTTTTTGTTTCTTAGATGATTTTAAATTAGAAGACTATTATGATGTGTTTGATAAAATAATTGATGAAGACTTAAGTGTGCAAATTGTCGTTATGTAATGTATAAATCTTTTGCAACTCATAAATTTGTGTGCTATAATAAAGTTAACCGTAAGCAAAGGAGTTGATGAAATGAAAGTTATTGTACGCGGCAAAAATAAATTTGAACCATCAGAAGCGATTAAGGAATACGCAAGTAAAAAACTCCAAAAAGTTGAACAATATTTCCATAGTCGCCATGAACTTGAAGCTACTGTAGTATGCAAAGTTTATGATGCGTATCAAACTGTGGAAATTACTATCCCAACAAAAAATATTATTTTGCGTGCTGAAGTTAATGCTGATTCTATTTATAGTGCAATTGATCTTGCAATTGATAAGTTAGAATCGCAAATTAGAAAACACAAGTCAAAAATCTATCGTAGTTTAAAACGCAGAGACGGTGTTGGTCAGTATTATTCAACTCAAGTAGACTTTGATATCGACAAGGTGCGAACAGAAATTAAAGCTAGTAATTTAGTTCGTAACAAATCGGTTGAATTAAATCCAATGACTCCTGATGACGCTATTGTTCAAATGGAAATGTTGGGACATGACTTTTTCGTGTTTTTAAATTCAGAAACAAATAAAGTTTGTGTTGTTTATTTAAGAAGCGATCATACTTACGGTATTATTGAAACTGATAAATGACAAAAAATAGTTGGAAAACGAGAAAACAAAAAGGAGCCTAGTGCTCCTTTATTTTTAATAAAAATTCATTTAATTTATAAGTATTTACAAATCTAGATTCTCGATATAGTTCTTTTCCGTTTGAAAAGACAATTACAGTTGGAACGCTAAAGATTAAATACTCGCCTCGAATAAGGGGAAGATCTTCAATGTATGCTTCATAAAAAGGGATATCAGGGTGGTTTGGCTTCATCGTAAGCAAGCGATCTTTTATTGCATTACAAACACCACAACCCATGGTCTTAAAAATAATTAATGCTAGGTTAGAGTTAATTACTGCATTGATTTCATCGCTTGTTTTTAGTTGTTTCATATGTTAACTCCTTTTTAATATTGTATCATATTTTTTAAATATACACTAGATGCAAGAATGTCCATTTTAGTAATAATTAACACTTTAAAAAATTGTAGTTTTTTGGTATAATATATATATCTAAAAAGGAAAGGTAGAGAAATATGAAGAAGAAGGTTTTATTGGTACTTTTTTTATTGCTTAGTTTAGTAAGCGTTTTTGTTGGTGCTGCAACATTAGTTCCATACCAAACAGCTGATGGAACTAATTTGAAATATCGTGGAACACAACAAAATGTAATGATTCCTGATGAATACATCAAACAAGATACTGACTTTAGAGCAGTATGGATTTCTCATTTAGTTAGTGATTTTCCAAGTTATAGCAATGAAACACAATATAAAAATGAAGTGCAAAAAGTATTTAATGTATTAGAATACTTTAATATCAATGCAATGATATTCCATGTTAGAACACATAATAATGCATTGTATAAATCAGAATTAAATCCAGTTGCTTCTTATTATAAAAATGTAAACTTTGATCAATTTGATCCACTTGAATACATAATTGAAGAAGCACATAAACGTGGGATTGAATTCCATGCTTGGATGAATCCTTATCGCCTTTCAACATCATTTTCTGGAACTCCTGAACAATATGCTGCAACTCAACCGGGTTATAATATTGCATCAAATCCTGAGATGATTTTAAAATCTGGAAATAGCTTAATATTAAATCCAGGTGAGCCAGCTGTTAGAGAGTTTTTAGTTGATACAGTTATGGAATTAATTGAAAATTATGATGTTGATGCGATTCATTTTGATGATTACTTCTATATTAATAATGTAGATGATACTCATACAAGAAATAAATACAATACTGAAGGTTTAAGCCTTGGTGACTTTAGAAGAAAACAAATCGATTTATTTATTGAAGATTTATATAACACTATGCGTGCATATAATTTACAAAATAATCGCGTAGTTCAATTAGGTATTTCCCCAAGTGGTATTTATAGAAATGGTAGTCATGTTCCATTAGAAAATTATAAGTATGATGAAAATGGTACATTAACTTATCCATTATCTTCTAACTCTAGTGGCTTTGCTCATTATGATAATTACTTATATTCTGATACAAAGAAATGGATTGATGAAGAATGGATTGACTACATTATTCCTCAAACTTATTGGTCCTTTGAACAACCAGTAGCTGGTTATGCTGGGTTAATGGATTGGTGGAATATGGTAGTTAAATATAAGAATGTTAATTTGTATTCAGGTATGGGTGTTTACATGGCAAATGAGTCAAGTAATACATATGGCTGGAAATCAAATGTTGATGAAGCAATAAATCAAGTTGTTTATTCAAGCAATTTAGAACATGTACAAGGTCATAGTGTATATTCATATAAACATTTACGTTTTGCATATGATAAAAATGCTGGCATGCCAATGCTAGTTAATCAATTAACTAAAGTAAAAGAAGAAGCATGGACAGAATATACATTACTTCCAGAAATTCGTACATATGATCCAGTTGTTTTACCTGGAGTACAGAACTTAAGAGTAGAAAAAGTTAATTCACAAAACACAGTTAAATTTAACGCGCTTGATGGTGCGAAATTCTATGCGATTTATCGCGGAGAAAATAATGTTACCTTCTCGACTGATGAATTAATTGCTGTAGTTGGTGCTAATGAAGCAGTAATTAGTTATACAGACACTGAAGTAGAGGGAAATTACTACTACGGTGTTAAAGCAATTAGCAACACTAATACTTTAGGAACAGGTACAATTGCAACTGAAGGTGCAACATTCTATACTGTAGATTTCTATGTTGATGGAAAAATTGTTAAATCATATAGACATGATGAGGAAATAATTTTACCAGAAATTCCACACAAAGTTGGTTATGATCAAGTTGAACCATATTGGAGTATTACTGAGTTTGGTGAAATTACTGAAAACATTCGTGTTGATGCAATTTATACTATAAATAAATATACAGTTAATTTTATGGTAGATGATGAAATATTCCATTCAGAAACCGTTGAACATGGTCAAAAAGTAACACTCCCAGAAAGTCCAACTAAAGAAGGATATAACTTTGTTTATTGGGATCCGAGCATAAACTTAAATAGTGTTACAAAAGATCTTGAGGTTGAGGCAATCTTTAGTCCTAAAAAGGTGTTTGTAGAGTTTTATGGTCTGAATAATGAACTCTTGAAAAGGGAGATTATTGATTACGGAACAGATGCAACAGCACCTGAGGTAAATGAAGATAGTGATTATGTTTTAATTGGCTGGAATGGTGATTTCACAAATGTTACAAAAGACACAATAGTATATGGAATCTTTGTACCAAGATATTACACTGTTCGTTTCTTCGATAAAGATGCAAATCTAATTGAAGAAGTTACAGTAGAATATAAAAATGCTGCAGATGCACCTGAAGCTCCAAAAGTAGATGGTTATAAATTTGTAGAGTGGGATAGAGATTTCAGTGAAATTGACTCAGACTTAGATGTTTATGCAGTGTATGAGAAAGTAAAGAGCCCAATTTCATGTAAAGATTTTGGCTTAAGTTTCTTTATCTTCTCACTTGGGCTTGCATTATTCGTGTTTATTAGAAGAAAAAAGTAGTATAATAAGTGGTGGGTAACATTACCCATCACTTTTTTAAAGAGAATAAAATCTTGTATAAAGAGTTAAAAAATGGTATTATAAATATATATTATAGCAATTTTTACTTTCAAAAATTGTTTGGAAAGGAAGATACTTGTGTTTAAAAGTTTATTTGATGCGGGTTATAAAGAACTAAAAAGAGTTAAAAAGATAGCAGATAAAATCGATGCATTAGCACCAGATTATAAAAAATTAACTGATGAACAGTTAAAAAATAAAACAGTAGAATTTAGGGAAAGATTAAAAAATGGCGAGACTTTAGATGAATTAATTATTGAAGCATTTGCGACAGTGCGTGAAGCTTCAACCAGAGTACTTGGAATGACCCCATTTAAAGTGCAATTAATGGGGGCACTTGCTATGCATGGCGGAAATATCGCGGAAATGAAAACAGGTGAAGGTAAAACCTTAACATCCACCTTAGTTGCATATTTAAATGCTCTAGAAGGTAAGGGAGTTCACATCGTTACAGTAAACGAATATCTTGCAAGCCGTGACGCAAAAGAGATGGGTGAATTATTTAAATGGTTAGGGTTAACTGTAGGCTTAAATTTACGCGAACTTTCTAGTGAAGAAAAAAGAGCCGCCTATGCTTGTGATATAACTTATTCTACGAACAACGAACTTGGTTTTGACTACTTAAGAGACCATATGGTTTTATATAAGGAACATATTGTACAACGTGAGCTAAACTTTGCAATTATTGACGAGGTTGACTCGATTTTAATTGACGAAGCTAGAACTCCACTTATTATTTCTGGTGGTGCAAAACAAACAGGAAATTTATATAAACAAGCTAGTCTATTCGCAAAACAACTTCGTGAAGAAGATTATGAAGTTGATATTAAAACTAGACATGTTGTTTTAACTGAAAAAGGAATTGAAAAGGCAGAAAGGTTTTTCGGTCTTCAAAACTTATATGATATACAATATGTAAATTTATTACATCATATAAATAATGCTCTAAAAGCTACTTATATAATGCAAAAGGATATTGACTATGTAGTTCAAGATGGTAAAGTTATTATCGTTGACCAATTTACTGGACGTTTAATGCATGGTCGTCAATATTCTGAAGGCTTACATCAAGCTATTGAAGCTAAAGAAAATGTAGAAATTAAAAAAGAGACTAGAACTGTTGCAACAATTACATTCCAAAACTACTTTAGAATGTATAAAAAACTTGCAGGGATGACGGGTACAGCGAAAACGGAAGAAGAAGAGTTTAGAAATATTTATAATATGTATGTAGTAGAGATACCTACAAACGTACCAGTTATTCGTAAAGACGAAAAAGATTTAATGTTCTTAACAATGAAAGCGAAATTTAATGCGATCGCTAATGATATTAAAGAACGCTATACTCGTGGTCAACCTGTTCTAGTTGGGACTGTTTCAATTGAAACGAGTGAACTATTATCAGATCTACTTAAAAAACGTGGTGTACCACATGAAGTTTTAAACGCAAAGCAACATGAAAGAGAAGCTGAGATTGTTGCAAAAGCGGGTCATAAACACGCTGTTACAATCGCAACTAATATGGCTGGTCGTGGTACGGATATTAAACTTGGCCCTGGTGTTCGTGAACTAGGTGGACTTGCTGTTATTGGTACAGAACGCCATGAAGCAAGACGTATCGATAATCAGTTACGTGGTCGTTCAGGACGTCAAGGAGATCCAGGTTATTCTAGATTCTATTTATCAGCTGAGGATGATTTACTAAGAAGATTCGGTAGTGAACGATTCAAAGCTATGTTAGGTTTAATTGTTAACCAACAAGGTGAAGAAGTTCCATTAGAATCAAAAATGTTCTCAAGATTCGTCGAAAGTGCGCAAAAGAAAATTGAAGGTAATAACTACGATAGTCGTAAAACTATCTTAGAATATGATGAAGTTCTAAGAAAACAAAGAGAAATTATTTATCAACAAAGACGCGACATTCTATTCTTAGATGATATTACAGATATTATTATTAAGATGATGGATAATACTGGTTATAGAGTAATTAGTAACTCATTAACGGATGATAGAAAACCAGTAGTTGATGGCGCGCGCTTAATTAAAGAAATTGATGGTATTTACTTCCCGATTGGGTTTGTAAAAAAGGAAGAATTTGATGGTTTAGAATTAGAAGCTGCATGTGATGTATTTTTAGAAAAATGTAAGATATTATTAGATCAAAAGAAAGAACAATTCCCAGATGAAGTATATCGCGAATTCTTAAAAGTAGTCTTACTACGTGTAGTTGATACTCACTGGATGGAACATATTGATGCAATGAGTGAGCTTCGTCAAGCAGTTCGCTTACAAGCATATGCACAAATTAACCCATTAAGAGAATATCAAGAAGTTGGATTTGATAAATTCGAAACAATGATTCAAATGATTGAAAGTGATGCGGTTAAATATGTGAACCGTGCACAAATTCGCGATAACTTACAACGTGAAGCTGTTATTAAACCAACAGCTACATCAAGCGGAAAAGAAGAAAATACAAGAAGGAGAACACAAGCAACTTCTACTAAAGTTGGCAGAAATGAACCTTGTCCATGTGG
>DUVT01000248.1 GCA_012840905.1 Acholeplasmataceae bacterium | reverse complement strand
ATTTTATAGTTGGATTTTCAAGCAACTTCTCTTTATTCATTATTCATCACCTAAATACTTATCAAAATCATAAACATTAATTATTTCATATTTTACTTTCATCTTTTGGAAGTTTTTTAGATCTTCTTTTGTATATGTATTTAAAGCTATAAAATACTTCCCTTTAAATAATTTATCTTTAATTAAGAAATGTTTATCAATATTAGAATCAAAAACAATTAAACTATCATTATTATCCACCACATACATCGAACCAAAATCACTAAATAAAACAATTTGGTCCAATGAATTTTTAAAATGACTAACATTATTTAATCCTAATATAACAGTGTTAAACTCATGTGATGTTAATTTCTTTTTGAAATATTCTATATCTGAGTCTAAATTTAAATTAATAGTCGGATTATTTATAATGATGTTTTTTCTTTCTACACTACATAACATGGCCAAGTTTACAAAAGTATTCCCTGTTTTAGTAAACTCATACTTATATGAAATATCAGTTTCGCCTCTGACATTTAATTCTTTACATATCTCGATAAATTTATCACTGTTAAATTCTAAATTATAAGACTTTAAAACCTCATGTATTTTTTTAACTCTTAAGGTTGTAAGATATCTATTTTTAAAATCAAAATAAATTCTATTTTCAAAATATACTTTATTATCAAAAACATTTATATCATTAGCAAAAATTGTATTATGATTCTTATTTATTCCACTAACTAATTCTAAAAATGTTATAACTAAATTTTTATCATTACTAAATACACCAAGTTTTTTATTCTCTTGAATGTTTAAATTGATATCTATATTAACTAGTTTTAGACCCTTAATGTCTATTCTCATATTATCACCTTATTATAATTATACTAGAAAACATGGATAAAATAAAGATAATTCATTAATTATATATATTTTTACAATTACAAAATTTTCCTAAATTTTAAGTACTACTTTATAAATCATCTAGATAATTTACATGCTATAAATACTTAAAAAATAAAAGGTGAAGTAATAAAACTTCACCTTTTTTTAATCTATACCTAAATTTCTTAACCAATAGAACCTTCCATTTCAAGTTTAATTAGTTGGTTAAGTTCGACTGCATATTCCATTGGTAATTCTCTTGCGAATGGCTCAATGAATCCCATAACAATTAATTCTAATGCTTGTTCTTCAGTTAAGCCTCTGCTCATTAGATAGAATAATTGATCATCACTAACTTTAGATACTGTAGCTTCGTGTTCAATTCTAGCTTTTTGGTTAGATACAATGTTGAATGGAATAGTATCACTTGTAGAAATATCATCTAAGATAATAGTATCACATTCAACTCTACTTCTTGCTCCAGCTGCATTTTTACCATGTCTTACTAAGCCACGATAGTTAACTTTACCTCCACCTCTTGAGATAGATTTAGAGATAATGTTACTTGTAGTATCAGGAGCTAAATGAATCATTTTTGCACCTGAATCTTGGATTTGTCCTTTTCCTGCAAAGGCAATAGAAATTGTTGTTCCTTTTGCTTTTGGACCCATTAAGATACATGCTGGATATTTCATATTAACCATTGAACCAATATTACCATCGATCCATTCCATATGGCCTCTAGCTTGAACAGTTGCTCTTTTTGTAACTAAGTTAACAATATTGTTTGACCAGTTTTGAATTGTAGTATAACGGCAGTAGCCATCTTCTTTTACAATAATCTCAACAATTGCAGCATGAAGTGAGTCTTTAGAGTAAATAGGTGCTGTACAACCTTCTACGTAGTTAACACTTGCACCTTCTTCTACAATAATTAAAGTACGTTCGAATTGACCCATTTGTTGTGAGTTAATTCTAAAGTATGATTGTAGAGGCTTGTCTATCTTTACTCCTTTTGGAACATAAATAAATGATCCACCACTCCAAACAGCAGAGTTTAAAGCTGCAAATTTGTTATCATGAGCAGGCACAACTGTACCAAAGTATTCTTTAACTAAATCAGGATATTCTCTAACAGCTGTATCTGTATCACAGAAAATAACTCCCAATTTTTCTAATTCTTCGATTGTGTTATGATATACTGCTTCACTTTCAAATTGAGTTGTAACACCAGCTAAATATTTTCTTTCAGCTTCAGGAATTCCAATCTTTTCAAATGTATCCTTGATTTCTTGAGGAACATCTTCCCAATTATTTCTAACTTGTTCTGTTGATTTAATATAGTATGTATAATCATCAAAATCTAAGAAATCAAGACTTGGACCAAAGTTAGGCATTGGTTTTTTTACAAACTCTTCATATGCCTTAATACGGAATTCTAACATCCACTCAGGTTCATTCTTATATTTAGATATCGCTTTAACAACATCTAAACTTAAACCTTTACCGGTATCAATAACATGTTTTGCATCAGTTTTAAATCCGTATTTATAATCCCCAATAATCTGGTTTATTTCCTTAAAATTTTCTTTCATCTTTATCACCTTTTAATAGTTGTTCTAAGGCTTTCCAAGCAATTGTAGCACATTTAATTCTTGCTGGGAACTTAGAAACACCTTGATAAACGAGAGCATCTTCTAATACTTCTTCGTCTTCGATCTCTTCACCTAATAGCATTTTATAATATTTATTAATTATATCTAATGCTTCTTCAACTGTTTTACCTTTAACTAATTCTGATAGGACACTTGCGGAAGAACAACATATTGAACAACCCACACCTTGGTGATTTACTTCTTTAATAACACCGGATTCAACTTTAGCTTCCATTGTTATATCATCACCACAGGATGGATTTTTATAATGGACTTGGTCATAACCTTTTAACCCTTTATTTCTTGGGTTTTTATAATGATCCATTATAACTTGCCTATATAGATTTTCTAAATTATTCATTAATTCCACCTTCTAGTCTAGTAAATAATTTAATAGTTTCTTTAGTTGCTTCCACAAATCTATCTATGTCATTAAAATCATTATATATATGTAGGCTAGCTCTTAATGTACCAACACAATGTAACCATCTTGTTACAAGTTGGGCACAATGATGGCCAGCTCGTAAGCAAATTCCTAAATCATCATAACAGGTTGCAGCATCATGAGGATGCACACCTTTTATATTGAAACTTAAAATGCCAATATCTGCATTAAGATTATATATTTCAAGTTCTTTAATATCTTTTACCTTATCAATTAGATAAGTGTGTAATTTTTTTAAGTGAGATTCTATTCTTTCATAACCTAATTCTTCAATAAAATCTATAGCTCTACCTAAACCTATTACTTCCGCAATCATCGGCGTACCCGCTTCAAATCGATACGGAATGTCTTTAACTTCAACACCTTCTTTAGTAACCATCTCATTCATATCACCACCATAAAATGCTGGATCTAGTTTTTTTAGTAAACTTTTTTTACCATATAAAACACCAACTCCTGTTGGGCCAAACATTTTATGTCCTGAGAAGGCTAAGAAGTCACAATCCAACTCTTTTACATCAATTTTTAAGTGTGCTACTGCTTGAGCAGCATCAACTATTACAACAGCATTATAGCTGTGAGCTATCTCAATAATTTCTTTTATAGGTGTAATATAACCAAACACGTTTGATACATAGGTTAAGACAACAACTTTTACATTAGGATTCATTACTTTCTTGAAGTTTTCAACTGTTATTCTTCCTTCAGAATTTAGCGGTATATAAGATAATTTCATATTTCTTTTTATAGATATTTGCATCCAAGGTAAGATTGAACTATGGTGTTCAAGCTCACTTGTTAAGATCTCATCCCCGCTATGTAAATTTCCTTCACTATACATTAATGCTAATTTATTTAACGCATCGGTTGTTGAAGAAGTAAATACTACTTCTTCAAAATCAGCATTAATAAATTTCGCAACCTTTTCTCTAGCTGTTTCATATTCGTTTGTTGCAACATAACCAAGTTGGTATACCCCTCGGTGAACACTTACTCCATAATTAGAGTAGTATTCATTCATCTTATCTAAAACAGTTTTAGGTTTCAGACTTGTTGCACCACTATCTAAATAGACTAGATTTGGATTGCTTTTATAAAAAGGAAATTTATTTCTTATATCAGTTGTATCAAACATTTCAATTCACCTATAAATTATTATTTATCCAAGCAACAACATAATCTTGGAATTTACCCTCTTTTACTTCTGCAAGTACAGGGTTAATAAATCCATTTACGATTACTTTTTCTGCTTCTTGTTTTGATAAGCCACGGCTCATTAAGTAGTATAATTCTTGTTCATCGATTGCATCAATTGATGCACCGTGGTTTGCAATAACGTCATAGTTATCAATTTCAAGTAAAGGATTTGCACTTAAGTTTGATGTT
>DUVT01000247.1 GCA_012840905.1 Acholeplasmataceae bacterium | reverse complement strand
GAAATTGTCGATAATGCAATTGATGAAGTCTTAAGTGGACATGGAAATTACATAAAGGTAATTATCCATAAAGGCAACTCTGTAGAAGTAATTGACAATGGTCGAGGAATTCCTACAGGAATGCACAAAATTGGTATTCCAACTCCACAAGTTGTTTTTTGTAATTTGCATGCTGGTGGTAAGTTTGAAGCTGATGGTGCTTATAAAGTATCTGGCGGTCTTCATGGTGTAGGATCGAGTGTTGTCAATGCTTTGAGTGAAATGGTTGAATTAAAGATTGCAAGAGATGGAAAGATTTATTATCAGAAGTTTGAAAATGGTGGTAGTAAAATCTACAAACATAAATTTATTGGAGAAACCAAAAAAACAGGTACTACTGTACATTTTAAACCAGATCCGCTTATCTTTTCTACAACCATCATTGACTATAAACTATGTGCGCAAAGATTACGAGAATCAGCTTATTTAATTAAGGGCTTAAAGATTGACTTATTTGATGAACGTACTGGCGCTAGTGATACTTTCATGTTTGAAAATGGAATTAGCGAGTATGTTGAAGAATTAAATAAGGGTAAACAAGCTTTGCATGAAGTAGTTTATTTAGAAGGAACAAACCTTAATATTCAAGTTGAATGTGCTATTCAATATTCTAAAAAATCGTATTCTGAAAATATTTTATCATTTGTAAATAATATAAGAACAAGAGATGGGGGAACCCATGAAACTGGATTTAGATCTGCTCTAACTAAAGCATTTAATGATTATGCAAGAATGAAAGGTCTTTTAAAAGATAAAGATCCAAACTTAGAAGGAAATGATGTAAGAGAAGGTTTAACGGCTGTAATTTCAATTCGCGTAAAAGAAGACATTTTACAATTCGAGGGCCAAACCAAAAATAAACTTGGTACAACAGAAGCGAAGTTTGCAGTTGAAAATATCGTCTTAGAACAAATGAAATTCTTCTTAAATGAAAATGGTGAAATTGCAAACATCTTAGTCCAAAATGCAATTAGAGCTGCCAAAGCTCGTGAAGCTGCAAGAAAAGCGCGTGAAGAAGTTAGAATGATCCGCCAAAAGGTTAGCAAGAATGCTAATATGGCTGGTAAACTTTCACCAGTTCAAGATAAAAATTCTAAAAATAACGAGTTATTTATTGTAGAAGGTGACTCTGCTGGTGGAAGCGCAAAGCAAGGAAGAGATCGTCGTTTCCAAGCAATCTTACCTTTACGTGGTAAAGTCTTAAACGTAGAGCGTGCAAAAACTGAAGAATTACTCAAAAACGAAGAAATTATGTCAATTATTTATGCAATCGGTGCTGGTTTTGGTCGTGACTTTAATATCAGCAAATCTAATTATAAAAAAATTATTATAATGACCGATGCTGATACAGATGGTGCACATATACAAGTACTTTTACTTACATTCTTCTTTAGATATATGCGTGAGTTAATTGAAGATGGTTATGTATATATCGCTCAAGCACCTTTATATAAAGTTACATACAAAAACAATAAGATTGAATATGCTTGGACCGATGAAGAACTTAAAGCAAAATTAGAACAACACAAAAATGTTCAAATTCAACGTTTTAAAGGTCTTGGGGAAATGAATGCAGAACAACTTTGGGATACAACAATGAATCCTGAGACTAGAACATTAATTCAAGTTAGAATTGAAGATTTCTCTGATGCGGAAAATAGAGTAAATACATTAATGGGTGAAAATGTAGCTCCTAGACGGGAATGGATTGATAATAATGTTTCCTTTGAAATTGAAGATAATTTCACTTTAGAAGAGGTAGCAATTGATGGGTAAAAAAGCTAAAAGAAAATTAAAACAAGTTGAAGATTTTGTTTCTGAAAAAATTATTAAACAAAATCTTGAAGACATATTTGGCGATCGTTTTGGAAGATATTCTAAATATATTATCCAAGACCGCGCAATACCTGACGTTCGTGATGGACTAAAACCAGTTCAACGCCGTATCTTGTATGCAATGTATAAACTTGGAATGTTTTCCAATAAACCATATAAAAAGTCTGCAAGAATTGTCGGAGAAGTTATTGGTAAATACCATCCGCATGGTGATACTTCAGTGTATGATGCAATGGTTAGAATGTCGCAAGACTTCAAGTCAAGACTACCTTTAATTGATATGCATGGTAATAATGGTAGTATTGATGGGGATCCTGCAGCTGCTATGCGTTATACCGAAGCAAGACTTAGTTTATATGCGGAAACATTGTTAGAAGATTTAAATAAAAAAACAGTTGGCTTTGTACCAAACTTTGATGACGAAGAATATGAACCAACAGTTCTACCTGCAAAATTCCCGAATTTATTTGTAAATGGTTCAAGTGGTATCTCTGCAGGTTATGCAACAGAAATTCCTCCTCATAATGTTGGAGAAATGATCAAAGCGACTATTTACCGCCTTGAACATCCAACATGTACTTTGAAAGATTTACTGAAGATCGTAAAAGGGCCTGACTTTCCTACTGGCGGGATAGTTCAAGGTATTCACGGAATAGAAACTGCATATAAAACAGGTCGTGGAAAAATCTTAGTTAAAGCTAAAACTGAGATTATTGAAGAGCGTAAAATGTATCAACTCATAATTACTGAAATTCCTTATGATGTAAACAAAGCTAATCTTGTAAAGAAGATGAGCGAAGTTTATGTTAAGAAAAATATTGATGGAATTTTAGATATTCGAGATGAATCAGACAGAGAAGGACTAAGAATTGTTGTTGATATTCGTAAAAATG
>DUVT01000246.1 GCA_012840905.1 Acholeplasmataceae bacterium | reverse complement strand
ATAGAAATATTACTTTACTTGATGTAGAATCACTTAAAGTAATATTACTCTTTTTACTAAAATAATTTATAAAATGTTCTTTAGTTTGAGTAAATTCATTTGAAAAGTAAATTGGTAAATTATAAGTAAATGTAAAAGTGTTTGGCCTTTTTTCAAAGAAATTTGGAAGTGGTATTACATTCATTTTCTTCACCTCACTCTAAGTATATAGAAGTTATGTGAAATTGTAAATCAAAAAGTTGAATTTATAGGTCTATAAATGTTATAATGTGTTAGTCGAAGTATCAAATATAGAAATAAAAAAGGGATTTATATGCAGAAATTTTTAAACAATTTTTTTAAGATTAAAGAAAGAAAATCTTCAATCACGCAAGAAATTATTGCTGGAATAATTGTATTTTTCGCAATCTTATACACTTTACCAGTAAATAGTAGCTTAATTTCTAAAAGTGGAATTAGTGAAGATGCTGCCTTTACTATTACTGCAATTGTTTGTGCTATAACAACTATCTTAATTGGTGTAGTTGCAAATAGATCTTTTGTTATGGGGTCTGGTGCAGGAATGAATGCATTCTTTGTTTATACCTTAACTTTGTCACTAGGTTATTCATGGCAAGAAGGTTTGAGTATTTTACTTGTATCAAGTATTTTGTTCTTAATAGTATCTATAACTGGTATAAGGACTAAAATAGTTAATGCAATTCCTCAAGACTTAAAATTTGCAATCTCAGCTGCTCTTGGTTTGTTTATTGCCTATATTGGACTTGATTTAGGTGGAGTTGTTATAAGTGATAGCGCAGGTATACGTTTAGGTAGTTTAGATAATCCATTAGTATTACTTTCACTTTTCGGGATTATTGCAGTATTAATTTTTACAGTATTGCCGAAGAAGATAAGTAGATTTGCAATTATTTTTGCGATGTTCTTAACTGCGTTAGTTGGTTTTTTATTAGGATTATTTGGTGTAAATAATATGCCTAGTTTCAACTTTAATACAAAAGTGAATTTTAGGGAAACTCCTTTTGTTGCATTTTTAAATTTAGGTATACTTAAAAATCCAAAAACGTATGCAGTTATTATTTCAGCTTTCTTTGTACAATTATTCGATGCGACAGGATCACTAGTTGCAGTAGGTAATGAAATGGGAGTAATTGATGAAGAAGGAAATTTAATTGATTCAAAGAAAATAATGGTTGCTGACTCAGCATCATTTATAATTGCAAATACACTTGGGGGAGTATCCTCAATTACTTTAGCAGAAAGTGCAATCTCAACTAAAAATGGTGCAAGAACTGGACTTTCTTCAGTGGTTGCAGGCTTACTAATGTTATCAACATTAGTTACTTATCCGCTGTTTTCAATCTTTTCTACAATCACCGTAAATGGTGAAAGTTATGCACCAGTTACAGCACTAGCATTAGTGTATGTTGGGATAATGTTATTTTCTAATATTAAGAAAATTAATTTTGAGAACCCAATAATTACAATTACAAGTTTTATAATTATAAGTATGACTATCTTTACATCTTCAATTGTTAATGGTTTAGGTATAGGTTTTATTGTTT
>DUVT01000245.1 GCA_012840905.1 Acholeplasmataceae bacterium | reverse complement strand
TTGGAAAAGACCATGTCCTTGCAATGGCAAAAACGCCTGCAGAATATATTCCGAGTGGAAGTTATGAAGATTATTTAAAAGTTCATTCTGGTAAGCCGATTGATGCTTTAGATGAATATGAATTAGAATTTTCTGAATTACCTCTTCCAAAACTAGATGCTGATATAGTTGTTCCAGGAATTGATGCTGATATCAGTGCTGATGCGGAAAACTTTAATGTGGTATTAGAGACTGATATGAAATATAAAGACCGCGATGGTAACTATGTAAGTGCGCTTGAAACAAGTGACTTAGGTAGTGCTACTTGGACGGTGAATGTTCCTGAAAAGGGATTATATAATGTTTATATTGATTACTATCCAATTAAACATGGTGGCGCTAATATTGAAAGAAGAGTTATTATTAACGAATCTAAATCAAGAATTCATTATGATTTTGAAAATTTAGAAAACGTTAAGTTCCCAAGATATTGGACAGATAAAGGTGAAATTGTTCAAGACACAATGGGTAATGACATGAAGCCATCTCAAGTTGAGGTATTGGATGTACAGCGTAGAGCTTATTTACGTGATGAAACAGGATATATCTTAGAACCTTATTTAATTTATTTTGATCAAGGCGAAAACACAATTACATTAGAATCTGTTCGTGAGTCAATGGCTATTGCAGCGATTGGAATTTCTTCTTATGAAGAAGGTTTAACTTATGAACAGTACCTAGAAAAGCATAGTGATAAAGAAATTAAAGCATTGCCTGAGGCAATTAAAATTGAAGGTCAACTTTCTCACGAGAGAACATCACCTACTCTATATGCGATTTCTGACCGTACAGATCCTTTAAACTATCCAGTTGACCCAGTTAAAATTAAACTTAATGCAATTGGTGGATCTAAATGGACAACGCCTGGAGACCAAATTTCATGGCAAATCGATTTAACAAACCATGAAAGTGGCCTATATTATATTTCCTTAAGAGCAAAACAAGACTCTGCTCGTGGAATGTTCTCAACGAGAAGAGTTTATATAAATGGTGAAATTCCGTTTGCGGAAGCAAATGGTGCTAGATTCCAATATAGTAGTGACTATCGTATTGTAACTTTAGGATTAGAAGAAGAACCATTCTTATTCTATCTTGAAGGTGGAAAAGTAAATACAATTACTTTAGAAGCTACATTAGGTGAATATGCAGCGCAAATTAGTGAAGTGCAAAAAGCAATCGACATGCTTAATGATTTATACTTAAGAATTATTGCGATTACTACAGTTAACCCTGACCCATATCAAGATTATTACTTGTATGGACCTAATGCTAGAGTTCATGGAACTTTAGAAACATTAGAAGCTGCTAAATTAATCTTAGAAGATGTTTCTAAGAATATTGTTGAAATATCAGGAGATAAGAGTGATAAAGAAGCGGTTATTGATAAAATGGTTCTACAACTTACACAAATGCTTGATAGACCTCGTTCAATAACTGAAAGATTAAAAGCATTTTCCGATAATATTTCTGCATTAGGTAACTGGATTAGTGAAGTTAGAAATCAACCTTTACAAGTTGAATCAATCTATGTTCATACAGATATGGACCAATTACCTAAAGCTAATGCGAACTTCTTTAGTGGTACATGGTTTGGAATTAAAGGATTTTTCCAATCATTCTTCTTTGACTATGAATCAATTGGTATCTTAGAAGAAACAGATGCAGATAGAGAAGTTGAAGTTTGGTTCTTAACTAGTTTAGTTGCTGGTCGTGAACAAGCTAATGCAATTAGTACATTAATTTCAAACAACTTAGAATCATTCCTTGCATCAAAAGGAAAAACCAATATGCGCGTTAATTTGAAGGTTGTAGCACCAAACGTATTACTTCCTTCAACACTTGCAGGCACAGGTCCTGACGTTGCAATTAACGTTGATAACGGATTACCTGTTAACTATGCAATGCGTAATGCGATTTATGATATCTCAGTATTCGATGAATTCTGGGAAGTTACAGGAATTTGCTCAGCTGCAAATGCTGAAAAGGGCTTATGTGAAGCTGGAAAAGATTATAACGAAGGTAGATTAAACGATCCAACAAGTGAATATCTATTCTTTGAAAGTTCGATGGTTCCTTACGAGTTTGATGGTGGCTATTATGCCCTACCAAATACTCAAAGTTTCTTAGTAATGTTTTATCGTACAGATATATTTGAAGAAAGAAACTGGGAAGTGCCAAAAACGTGGAATGAAGTTACAAGTTTAGTTAGAGAATTATCTATTTCTAACTTACAATTCTACTTACCTGTTTCAGTATCTGGTGCAAGTAGTGTTGTTAACCCAATCTTTGCAACAATGTTATTCCAAAGAGGAGGAACATTCTATCGCAACGATAATAAAGAATCTAACTTTGATTCGGAAGAAGCAATGTTAGCATTCGAAACTTGGACTAAGTATTATACTGACTATTCCTTCCCGCTTGCTGCAAGTTTCGTAAACCGTTTCAAAACTGGTGAAACGCCAATTGGTATTGCTGGTTATGAAATGTTTAATACAATTACAGTTTTCGCTCCAGAAATCGCTGGTAAGTGGGACTTTGCTCCGCTACCAGGCATCATAGATGAAAACGGAGATATCAACAATAGTGGTTCCGCTTCAGGTTCTGCAATTGTTATGATGAAAAATGCAAGAGATCCGGAAGCTGCATGGGACTTTATGCGTTGGTGGGTTTCCCAAGAAACACAAAGTTTATACGCAACAGAATTAGAATCTATTCTAGGTGCAGCTGCAAGACATAATACAGCTAACGTTATGGCGTTTAAGAATCTTGCTTGGACTAGACATGAACAAGAAATCTTGATTGAACAATGGTCTAAGAGCGTAGGTATTCCTGAAGTTCCAGGTGGGTACTACACAGGACGAAACTTGGAAAATGCATTCCGTGAAGTAGTTAATAACGACTCCAATCCACGTGAAACGCTTCAAGAATACGTTATAACAATCAATAGTGAGATTACGAAGAAACGTAAAGAATTTAAATTGGACGTAAATGATTAGGAGAAATAGTATGGCAGAAACAACAGTAACTAAAAAACGATTTTCTCTAAGACGCTTTTTTGAAGAACAAGATCGAAAATTTGACTTGTGGAGTCGTAAAAAAGCTTGGAGAAGAAAGTTTTATTTAAATAAATCTTTATACTTAATGATGTTACCGTATATATTGTTATTTATAACATTTACGGTTGTTCCAGTTGTAATGAGTTTCCTCCTAGGGTTCACTTATTTCAATATGCTTGAAGCACCCAGTTGGGTTGGTTGGCAAAACTATTTAGACTTATTCTTAAATGACCCTATCTTTATAACTGCAGTTAAAAACACACTTATTATCGCAGTTATAACTGGGCCACTAGGATATATAATTGCCTTTGTCTTTGCTTGGTTAATTAATGAATTGCCGCAAAAATTAAGATCAATTATTACTCTAGTTTTCTATGCACCATCCTTAGTTGGGGGCGCTGTAACAATTTGGGCATTAATCTTTGCTAGTGACTACTATGGATTTGCAAATGCATACTTAATCCGTTGGGGTCTAATCAATGAACCGATTACTTGGTTACAAGATGCAAATTATATTTTACCAATTGTTATAGTTGTACAATTATGGATGAGCTTAGGAGTTAACTTCTTATCATTAATTGCGGGTCTTAAAGGTATTGATAAATCACAATACGAAGCAGCAGCAGTTGATGGTATTAGAAATCGTTGGCAAGAACTTTGGTATATTACATTACCAAATATGAAAAACATCTTAGTTTTTGCTGCGGTAATTCAAATTAGTGGTGCGCTTGGTGTTGGTGCTGTAACTACAGCATTAGCAGGGTTCCCATCAGTTCAGTATGCTGGTCATACAATTGTAAACCACTTACAAGACTATGGTAGTATTCGTTATGAGATGGGATATGCCTCAGCCATCGCAACCATTCTATTCGTATCAGGAATATTACTCAAAAATGTAATCAATAAAGTAATTAGAAAGGTGGGATCATAATGGCTAAGACTCGAGCTGACTTTGAAGAAACAACTCAACATCTTGAGATGACTAAAAAGCAAAAGCGAAATGAGCGAAAGTCTAAACAAATTGATTCCAGACCTTTCGCTGAAATATCACAGTTTAAACTTGTACAAAGATCAAAAAGAAAAAAGAGATTAAATAGATCAAAGGCAGGAGACTTATTCTTATTCCTATTTCTTGCTGGAGCGGGAATTATCAGCTTCCTACCGATGCTATTAATCGTAAGTAATGCCTTTAAACCTCTGAACGAAATTTTTGAATATCCACCGAGATTTATTGTACAAAACCCAACGTTGGATAACTTTAGAGATTTAGGTGTTGTTCTTGGAACATCTTTAGTTCCGTTCTCAAGATATTTCTTTAATACAATTTTAGTTACGGTTTTAGGAACTGTAGGTCACTTAATTATTGCTTCGATGTGTGCTTATCCACTTGCGAAGTATAAGATACCTGGTGGAACATTTATTATGGGTTTAGTTACATACTCATTAATGTTCCCAGCTGCAGTTCGTGCAATTCCAAACTATATTGTATTGAACTCGCTCGGTTTGATTAATACTTATTGGTCAATAGTCTTACCGGTTAT
>DUVT01000244.1 GCA_012840905.1 Acholeplasmataceae bacterium | reverse complement strand
CAGAAATTTCTGTTCCTCATGGACAAACAAGCAACTACTTACCGACACCAGTAAAAGAAAATTATGTATTTGTTGGTTGGTATGAAGGTGATCAATTAGTTGACCTTACAACACCGATCTTAAAAGATACGTATGTTGTTGCAAAATGGGAAGGCCGTCCAATCGTTGTTACTGTAGATGAAGATAATGGTAATGACTTATGGATTTACATGGCTAAATATGGAGAGCCTTTAGGTGATTTAGGTACTCCAACTAAATTTGGTCATCAGTTTGTTGGCTGGTTCAATAACGGTGTTGAATATACAAGCGAAACAGTAATTTATCAAAATATTAGCTTAAAAGCTAAATATGAAAAAGATGTTCATGAAGTAACATTACACTTAAATAATGGTTCTTCAAGCGTTATCGTAAATGTTGTTCATGATGAAAGATTACGTAACTTACCGACATTTACAAAAGAAGGTCATGTATTTGTTGGTTGGTACTATGATAGCGAATTAAGCCAAGCATATGATATCGATACTCAAGTAAC
Source organism: Acholeplasmataceae bacterium (assembly GCA_012840905.1). Taxonomy (GTDB): domain Bacteria; phylum Bacillota_I; class Bacilli_A; order ML615J-28; family CAG-698; genus DUVT01. The sequence continues at coordinate 2,329 of DUVT01000244.1, read as the reverse complement.
AGAAAGTTTTGAATTATATGCAAAATGGGAAAGACAAGAATTTACAATCAAGTTCAATCCTAATGGTGGCGAATTTGAAATAGAAGAAGAATATGTAAAATGGCAAGATACTTTAGCTGAACCGACAGTTAAACCTACAAGAGCAAATTACACATTTGTTGGTTGGTTTATAGATGTAAATTCTGACACACCATATGACTTCAATACACCAGTTACAAGCGAGTTCTCCCTAATCGCTAAATGGATTGGTAATGAAGTTACAGTTACACTAAAACCAAATAATGGTGATGCTAATTATGTAATTGTTGGTAGATATGGTGATGCTTTAGGTGAAGTTGATTATATTCCAGAAAGAGCTGGTTATAACTTCTTAGGTTGGTATCTAAATCTTAATGATGAAGAAGCATATGATTTCTCGAATCAATTAGAAGGTAATTTAACGCTAGAAGGTAAATGGGAAATTAATGTTTATACAGTAACAATAATCTTCAATAATGATCAAGATGAAGTTGTATTAGAAAAAACTCATGGTTCTACTATAACTGAACCTGGTGTACTTCCTAAAGTAGGTTATACATTCGGTGGATTTAAAGCTAATGGTGAAGTTGTAAACTTCCCAATCACTGTTACAAGTGATTTAGTTATTGAAGTAATTTGGGATCCAATCCTAATTGAAGTTGTGTTCTTTGATGGTAGTGAGTATCACTTCGTAAATGTAGAATACGATAGCATCTTAATGCCAATTAATATATCACCACGTGAAGGTTATACTTTCAAGGGTTGGTATCGTGATTTTGAATTAACTGATTTATATAAATTTGATGAATTTGTAACTGAATCGTTTGTGTTATATGCGAAATGGGAAATTAATCATTATCGTATATTCTTTAACACAAATGGCGGTACAAATATTCCTTATTACCAAGTTGAATATCAAGCATCTTTAGCACATTTAAATCCAGTAACAGTAAAAGAAGGATTTGAATTTGCGGGATGGTATAAAGATACTCAATTAACAGAAGAATTTGATTTTGCATATGCGGAAATGCCTGCACACGATATCGTGTTATATGCAAAATGGAATGCTAATATATATACATTAACATTTGATGATCAAAATGGTAATGTACAAACATTTGAATTATTATATGGCGACAGAATAGATAAGATAGCAGATCCAGTTCGTGATGGTTATCACTTCTCAGGTTGGTACTTAGATCTTGATTACAGCACAATGTATGTGTTTGGTAGCAAGATGCCAGCTCATGATGTGACTGTATATGCTAGATGGTTAAAAGAATACTATGTTACATATTACGATGGTAGTGAGATTTTAGGTAGAGATATGATTACTGAAAGTTCACAAATTCCTAGACCTAATGATCCACAAAAACAAGGCTTTGTATTTAGCGGTTGGTATACTGATCCTACATTTACAAACCTATACAACTTTAATACCATCGTTTCAAGCAACATAGAATTATATGCTCGTTTTGAAGTAAAACAAACTACGATTTACTTTAATTCAAATGGTGGCAGTGAAGTAGCACCAATTTCTGGTGTATATGGAACTCCAATTACCTTACCTACACCTGAAAAAGAAGGTTCTACATTTATCGGTTGGGTAGACGCATATGGTAATAATTTTACATCTAATATAATTCCTCATGATGATATTACTCTATATGCAGTATGGGAAGGTAATTTATATACAATAACATTTGATAGTCAAGGTGGATCAGATGTAGCTGCGATGAATGTAAGATATGGTAGTCCACTTACACTGCCAGTTGCAGTGAAAGCAGGCTTCAACTTTGCTGGATGGTTCTATGAAGGTGCATTCTTCAATTTAGAAACAATGCCAGCTAAAGATCTTCATTTAGTTGCAGTATGGAATCGTGAATTCACTCCAGGATTAATCTTTGAATATGTTCCTGCTACGAATACTTATGATGTAGTAGGCTATACTGGAAGCAGTCAAGCTGTATATATTCCAAATTATTATCAAGGATTACCTGTAACTGGAATTAGAAATAATGTGTTTGCAAATAAATCTCATGTTGTAAGTGTTACAATTTCTCAAAACGTTGAAACAATTGGTTCTAAAACTTTCTATTCAATGGCAAACTTAGAAACTATCATTCTAGAAGATGGAAGTAAGTTAAAATCAATTGGTTCTAGCGCGTTCCAAAACACACCAAAATTAAACTTTGTAAACTTACAAGAAGGTTTAAATACAATTGGTTCAAATGCATTTAATAATAGTGGTATAACTAAATTAGTTATTCCTGCGAGCATTACATCAATTGGTACAGCTGCTTTTGCAAAT
>DUVT01000243.1 GCA_012840905.1 Acholeplasmataceae bacterium | reverse complement strand
CGTACGTCAAATGACTAGAAGAATTTTAGTTGTTACTGAAGGCGATACTGAATTACTTCCAGGATTAGAAGTTTCAATCCACGAATTTAAGGCTGCTAACTTACAAGCCTTAAAAGAAGGAAAACGCCCAGCAGTTGGACGTCCAATTCTATTAGGTATTACTAGAGCTTCTCTAAGAAGTGATTCATTCTTATCTGCAGCATCATTCCAAGAAACAACAAGAATTTTAGCTGATGCAGCAATTAGAGGTAAAGTTGATGAACTTCACGGCTTAAAAGAAAACGTAATTATTGGTGGTTTAATCCCAGCAGGTACTGGTATTTTAAATGAAAAATCATATCATTATGAAAATGAACCAGTCTCACCAGAACAAGAAGGACTAGAAGAAAGCTTATCTAGACTTCAAAAAATCTGGAGATAACTAAATATATAAACAGGAGCACTGCTCCTGTTTTTTTTATAAATATACGTTTGAAAATCTCAATTGAGTATTGTATATAAAAAATCCTTGTGGTATAATCCGATATATGGAAGGAGTGTATAGACATGAAGAAAAAACTAACACTTTTATTATTACTATTTATAAGTCTTTTTTTATTTGCGGGCTGTAGTATGTCAAACAGCCGAGTTCCTGATGGCGGTAGTGGCGGTTCAGGAGCTAGCGAACAAAGCTTAATTTTAACAGATCCAACGAGAAAAATTATTTATAATGTTGATATTAGTATTAAGACTAAAGATTTAATTGGTACAACCAACGAAATTAAATCTAAATTAAATCCAACTGAAGATTGGGTTGAAAAAGAAAATTTAACTGATAATACTAACGAAATTACTTTAAGAGTTAAAAATACTAGATTAAATGCTTTTATTAATTCACTTAAAAGTGAATATGAAACAACTTCATTTAAATTAGAATCAGAAGACGTATCATTAGAATATGCAGATGTACAAGCTAAAAAGCAATCTCTTCTAGCAACTATTACTAAATTAGAAGGTTATAAACAAGGTGAAACTAACATTAATACATTAATGGAAATTGACAGAGAGATTGAAAAGAAACAATATGAACTAGAAAAAATTGAACGTCAAATATTAGTTTATGATCAACAAGTTGGTTTTAGTACAGTAAAAGTTTATCTTTACGGAGAAAAAGCAAGTCCAACACCACCAAGTTATGGTAAGACTTTATCTAATAGTTTTGTAGGTGGTTGGGAAGCTGTTGTAAGTATCTTAAAATTCATATTACAAGCAATAGTTACTTTAATTCCGTTTGCTGTAATAGTTATTCCAGTTGTAGGGATTATATTAGGAATTGTTAATAGAGAAAAAATTAAAGGCTTCTTTAAAAAGAATAAGGAAGAAAAAGAACCCAAAGAAGAAGATAAGTAACAATAAATAATTAGCCTGGATATTAATCCGGGCTTTTTATATAATTAATTATAATATTTGGAGCAATTATAAATAATTGCTATACTTTAATTATGAAAACAATACATAAGATACCAAATATTGATTGTCCATCTTGTGCACGATCAATCGAAGAACATTTTAAAAAATTTAATATAAAAGCAACCGTTAACGTTAATCAAAAGAAAGTAATTTTTATTCATGAGGAAAATCAAAAAGGACTTATATTAACTGAATTAAAAGATATTGGGTTTCCAGCAGTAACTTTAAATCACGATGAAGCTAAGGAAAGAAAAAGAGAAAAACTAAGATTAATTATTGCGACTATTTTAGTATTACCACTTGCTTATACAATGTTTCACCATTTTGGCTTAGATATCGTTCCTGATATCATGCTAAATGGTTATTTTCAAATGGTGTTTGCAGCTATTATTCAATTTGTAATTGGATATAGATTTTACAAAAATTCTTATTATCAATTAAAAACTAAAAACTTAGGAATGGATGTTTTAGTAGTTTTAGGAACGTCAGTAGCGTTCTTTTATAGTGTTTACTTAACAATTTTTACTAACACGACAGAACTATTTTTTGAAACAAGTGGGATGTTAATTTGGATGGTAGCTATTGGTGAGTATTTAGAACATATTTCGAAATCTAGAACTACTGATACACTAAAATCACTTATGGCTTTATCGGTTGATGAGGTTAGATTAGTTGAAGGTAATACCGAAAGAATAGTTTCGTTAGAAGATGTATTAGTAGGTGATACGATTAAAGTTCTTGCTGGTGAGAAAATCGCATTGGACGGCGAAATAATCTCAGGTTCAAGCTATATAGATGATCAGGTAATTACTGGCGAATCTGTACCTAAGCATTTTGGTCCAGGAAGTAAAGTAATAGGATCAACAACTAACTTATCTAATACAATTTTAATTAAAGTAAGTGCTGTTGGAAGTGATACGGTTTTAGCCAAAATTATTGAAACAGTTGAAGAGACTTCATTAATTAAACCTAAGTTCCAAAAAGCAGTTGATGTTATTGCAAAATACTTTGTTATAGCGATACTTTTAATTGCATTAATTTCATTTATAGTTTATAAATTTGTCTTAGGTAGAGAATTAGCTAAATCATTTGAAGTTATGATTGCAATTTTAGTTGTTTCATGTCCTTGTGCTCTAGGACTTGCCACACCAACTTCAATTGCTGTGGCAAGCGGGTTAGCTTTTAAAAATAAGGTTTTATATAAAGGTGGAGAATTTTTTGAACTAGCAAATAAAATTGATGCAATTGCCTTTGATAAAACTGGGACTCTTACTAAAGGAGAGTTAACTGTTACTGAATATGTTGGCGATATTAAATATTTGCCATATACAAAAGGTTTAGAAATTCACTCTAATCATCCAATTGGTGTATCTATTAACAAGTTCAAAGAAGATATCAAATATTTAGAAATTGATAAATACACTATTATTGATGGTAAAGGAATTACTGGTAAATATGAAAATGCTAATATTTTAGTTGGTTCATATAATTTCCTAAAAGAAAATGATATTGATATTCCTTACGACAATGAATATCAATCATATACTTTAGAAGGAAAAGTGGTAATATTTACTGCAATTAATAAAAAAGTTATAAATATGCTTGTTTTAGAAGATGAGCTAAAAGAAGAAAGCATTGAGTTAATTGAAAAACTTAAAAAATTAAATATTACCCCATATTTAATTACTGGTGATAATGAAAACACTGCTAAATATTTAGCAAACAAAGTAGGAATCGAACATTACTATAGTGAAGTATTACCAAATGAAAAAGCACTAATAGTTAGAGAGTTACAACAAAAATACAAAACAGTCGCATTTGTTGGTGACGGGATTAATGATGCACCTGCCTTAAAACAAGCTGATGTTAGTTTCTCAGTAAGTAATGCCTCAGATATTGCAAATGATACAGCGGATGTAGTAATGTTAGATAAAGACTTAAGTACTGTATTAATGGCG
>DUVT01000004.1 GCA_012840905.1 Acholeplasmataceae bacterium | reverse complement strand
TAACTCTTGCAAGTGCATAAACAGTTTCACCATTTTCATTTTTTAATGTTTCTGTTGGATAAAAAATATAATCTAATTTTAATTCTTTTTCTTTACCTGTTAGTAAATCAATTTGTTTAGATACAACTTCATATTTATTATTTGAATCAATAAATGTATAATCTTTTGCATTATTATCTACAATATTAATAATTTGGTAAATTAATTTACCATCTGTAATTACATAATTTTCATATAAAGATAAATTAATTTTATTTACTAAGTTATCTTTTCTATCAAAAATATATAATTCATTATTAATTTTATAACCATAATAATCTTGTAATCCATAAACAGCTAAATTTTCTTTTTTCACTTCCTCAATTAAATTGTTATGGGAATCTAACTCTTCAAATTCTTTAGTTAAATAATCAATTTTATAGTTTCTTTCAACTATTTCTCCTCCTGCTTTATTATAAGTAACTGTGACTATGTAATAAAATTCAGTTAATTCACCTGAAATATCATATTTTATTTGTCTAGTTGAGGAAGTGTTGAAATTTTCATATTCACCTTTTGGAATTAACACATTTCCAAAAAAGTCAAAGACTTCAACCGTTCCATTTTTATCTTGTTTTATGATTGTATCAAGATCTCTTCTAAGCACTAAGGCCTTTTCAAATGGGAAAAGCAACTTTCCAGTAAATAAAGACAATATACTTTGTTCTTGATCTTCATTTTCTACTAGTAATAATCCATCAGCAAACAATTCTGAGTTTGAATAGCCTGATGTATCAACACTCACTATTCCCCCTTGAAACCCAACATAACTATATTCTGGAATATTTGCATCAATTAAGGCTTCAGACAATTTAAATTTAGAGCCAACTATACCATTACACGCTATCATAGTAAAAACTATGAATACTAAAGTTAGAAAAGAAAATATTTTTTTACCCATCCTCTATCCTTTCTTTTAATTATTTTCTATAAATTCATTATATTACGATTAAAATATATTAGCAATAAAAAAACGAATAATCATATCTACTGTTAGTAGAATTGATTATTCGCATTAGTTAATAGAATGTTAGCTGCCCATTGGAATTTTCCAACTTTTCTTTCGATTATTATCTTGTTGGTTATTTTGAGGATTGTTTAAATCGTTATAACGTTGATTAAACAATTCTTCAGAAAACTCTGTTTCATAATCATTACTTAGATTTTCAATATTAGTTAGGTTATTCATTCCATTATAATTATTGAAAACAGATTTTCTTTTTTTGCTCATAATGCTACCTCCATTCTACAAACCTATTATTTGTATAAAGAAGGAAATTATGAGTCTTTTGTAAGGAAATTCTTGCCTTTAAAAATTTCAGGTTCTTCAGTTTCTAAGCCAGGAAAACCTTGTTGTCTTAGTGCTTCATAAACGATAATCGCCGCACAATTACTTAAATTTAAGGATCTAGTCTTATTAGTCATTGGTAAACGAATACATTTATCAAGATTAGCCTTTAAAATTTCATAAGGAATTCCTGTTGATTCTTTACCCAAAATAAAATAATAATCTTGATTAAGATCACTTGTATCTACATCATATAAACCTTTATGGCCATAACGAGTTAAAAAATAAAACTTCCCGTTTGGATTTTTTTCAAAAAACTCATCAATATTTTTATATACATAATAAGTTAATTCATTATTTAGATGATAATTTACGCCACTACGTTTTACATGTTTTGAATCTAAACTAAAACCTAATGGTTCGATTAAATGTAAAACAGTATTAGTTGCGATACAAGTTCGCATAATATTACCTGTGTTTTGTGGTATTTCTGGTTCAAACAGAACTAGATTTATTGTTCCCATTTAACTTTCCTTTCAAATACTCAATATGATTATAAAACCATTGAACACTTTTATATTTTATTTGAAAATATTTTAATTCTTCAATTGTGATATTTTTATTATTTGTATCTAGCGTTAAAATATTTCTTAACATTTTTAAGTAACCAATCCAATGGAATGATTTAGTTTTATAATATTCTTTATATGAGTGTTTATCCATATTACGAATTACATTTAAATTGATAATTGATTTATAATTAAAATCAAATCTTGGATCATAATCATATTCTTTTTTATTTAAAGGACATACTATTTGACAAATATCACAACCAACAGCTTGAGTAAAAATTCTATCATACAAATGGTATTCATCACTTATATATTGTGTTAAGTAGGAAATACAATTTGTACGTGTAAAACCTTCCGTTGATATAGCCTTTGTTGGGCATGCCCTTAAACATATATCACAATCTCCACAAGGTGACTCATGAAGATTTTTTGTATAATCTAAAACTAAATCGGTAACTATTTCGCCAATTGCAACATTAGTTCCGTATTTAGGAGTAATAATCAAATTATTTTTTCCATAGCCTCCAAGACCTGCTAAGTATGCAAGGAGTTTCTCATCAAAGAAACTAACATCGGTTAAGGTTGTATAGTTTTGTAAATTTAATTCTTCGGCTATTTTTTCTAACTTTTCCTTAACAACAATATGATAATCTTCACCATAAGCAAATCTTGCACTTAAATATCTTTCCCGCTTAACTGGTTTATTTGAAAATGGAAATACAAAGACTATGACACTACGCATCCAAGGATACTTCTCTTTATATTTTTCATCAATCTCTTGATATTTCAAATATTCAGATATCGGGACTATGCCATAGTCTACTCCAAATGTGTAGTTTATGTTAAACATAGTTCTTTATTCTTATCCTCACTTTTATCCTTTATTTCAATTTTAGGTTTAAAGTTACATTTAGAATATAGAATTGCTCCAATGTAAGCTGCCCCAAAATTACTTATAGTCATTGCATACCAAAGACTGGATGCTGGTAAGGAGAAGACATTTTTGAATATTAATACCAGAGGAATTCTAAAAGCCCAAAGCCTAATTAAAGCTAGAACTAAACTAAATTTCGTTTCTCCACTACCTTGATAAGTTCCCATATATACTTGGAAAATACTCATTAGTGGTAGTCCTGCTAACAAGAAGAACATATATTCAATACTTAGTTCTAATGCTTCTGGTTGTTCTTCTAAGAAGATTGAAATTAGTACTTCTCTTAACGGCATGATGATTGCTCCACCAACAATTGCAATTAAGATTGAAAGTATCATCGCAGATCTAACAGACTTCCTAGCTCTATCAATATTATTAGCACCGATATTTTGACCAACAAACGTTGCAGTTATACTACCAATACCCATTGCAGGTAGTAAAACTAATGAGTTTAATCTATTTCCAGTACCAAAGGCATTTACTGTTGCTTCTCCGTATGATAGGATCATTGAATTTAATATAATAAACCCAAATGATGTTAATGCTTGAGAAAAGGCAACTGGCCAAGCAAGTCTAAATAATCTTCTTATCTCATCATATTCAGGCTTTAAATCTTTAATAGATATTGTGACATGTCGTTCGCCACCCTTAAACATTAACACTAAAAAGATTGGAACAACAATCACATTACCTAAAACTGTTCCCCAGGCAGCACCGGCTATTCCCATATTTAAGTATTTCATAAATGCATAAGTTAAGACGATGTTTGCAAAAATAATTATTGCATTCAAGATAAATGGAGTTGTAGTATCACCACTTGATGTTCTTGTTGCTTGGAAAGCAAAAAACATAAATAGTGGAATCATTTCTACACACCTTATCCTGATATATGTAATCATATATTCATATGCTAGACCACTAGCTCCCATTAGGCGCATAATCATTGGTGCTAAAATGTATAATG
>DUVT01000022.1 GCA_012840905.1 Acholeplasmataceae bacterium | reverse complement strand
CAAGAGTGCTTTAATCTTATTCATATTGTACTTACCAGCAGAAACAAGGTAATTATATTTTAAATTATCTAGCGAGACAATATGATAATCTACTAATTTAATTAATTCATTAGCTAGTTTATGAATTTTATCATCTTTGATTGTCTTGGAATCTCTAATTCCAAGTTTCATAACATCAAGAATTTTCGTTTTGTCTACGTAAGCCCCCGCTACGACTATTGGACCAAAAAAATCTCCCGTCCCCACTTCATCAGTTCCGATAATTGATAAATTAATTTGTGGTTCAAAATCTTTTTCTTTTTTCTCCTTAAGTTTAGGAGTAATTTGTAAAAGGTCACATACTTCATTATATAAAACAAATGCTTTACCACCCTGAATTAACAGAGTATGGGTTTTATACAAAGTTAAAGTCGCGCCCTTGTATTTTGCTCGAAAAAGTGTATAATTATTAGTGTGGGGTAGAGAATATTCTTGATATTTGTCAATGATTATTTCTGCTTGTACACTATTAACATTAATTGTATAACTCATAATAATCCTTTCCTTACTACTATTATATCATAAAATTGGATTAAAAGAAAGATGTGGAAAATGGAAAAATACTATAAAATATTAGAATTAGACAAAATCATTCAAAAAATACAAGAATTATGTCAGTTGGAAGAAACTAAAACAAATTTAAAAAATTTAAAATTATTAAACGATTTAGATAAAATTAATGATACTTTAGCTGAAGTTGATGAAGCGACTATCCTAATCCAAAGGATGCAAAGATTTCCTTTGTATTTTAAAAGTGATTTAAGAAAAACTTTAAACTTAATTAATAAAGGATATGTAATTAACTTAGATGAACTATTAGTTATTGCTAAGTTTTTAGATACAATTAAAGCTAATCAAGTATATTTAGATACAATAGAGAACTTAAAAATTGAGACTAAATATTTTAAGAAAAATGTAGATAAACTATTTTATCCTAAAGAATTAAATTTAAGAATTAAAGACATAATAACACCATACGGTGAGATAAATGATCATGCAACAGTAGAACTTGCAAAGATTCGAAAAGCGATTAGAGATACAGAAAAAAATATTCAAGTTAAATTACAAGATGCTATTTCAAAAAATTCAAACAAGTTAACTGATACAATAATTTCAATTAGAAATGATCGTTATGTTATTCCAGTAAAGCATGAATTTAAAAATGTAGTAAAAGGAATAATTCATGACCAATCTGCTTCTGGTGAAACTGTCTTTATCGAACCATTAGTTGTTAATGAGCTTAATAATAAACTTAATGATCTAAAAGAAAGCGAAAAGAAAGAAATTTATTCAATTTTTCTTGAGGTAAGTAATAAAGTTAAGTCATTTTATCATGAACTTAGAAGCAACTTAAATGTGATTGTTCATTTGGATCTAGTTTTTGCGAAAGCTGAATATGCTCTTAGTATTAACGCAAAAAAACCCAAGTTAAATAATAAAGGTATTTTAGAATTATATCAATGCAGACATCCATTGTTAAATGTTGATGAAGTAGTACCAAATAATGTTATTATTGGTAAAGACTATCAAGGAATAATAATAACAGGGCCAAACACTGGTGGTAAAACTGTACTACTTAAAACAGTAGGTTTACTAAGTATAATGGTAAAAGCTGGCTTACTTGT
>DUVT01000021.1 GCA_012840905.1 Acholeplasmataceae bacterium | reverse complement strand
GAAGTGATAATTTTAAAGAAGCATTAAAAATAGATTTTTTAGGGATAAATATTACTAATCCCTTTAAATATGATGCCTATAAAGCTTGTGATGAACTAGATATTTCAAGTCAACTTACAGGTGTTGTAAATACGATAATAAAAAAAGATGGAAAATTAGTTGGTTTTAATACCGACTTCTTTGGGTTTGATAAACTTATTAATTATCATGAGATTGATGTAAAAAATAAAAATGTGATAATTGTTGGTAATGGTGCAACAGCAACAACAATCCAAAAAGTTTTAGAACAATATAATCCAAAAAATATTATAAAACTTGTAAGAAATCTAAGAGATGAAAATGAATATCCTATTTCTGAATATCTAAAGTTTAAAGATTATGAAATAATTATTAATGCTACTCCATATGGAACTTATCCTAATTTTAAAGATAGTTATTTATTTTCACTTGATAAGTTTACTAAAATTGAAGTGTTGATTGATGTTATTTATAATCCGAAAAACACGCCGTTATTATTAAGTGGTAATAAAAATATAAAAAAAGTTAATGGATTAATGATGTTAGTTAGTCAAGCAGCAAAAGCTGCTAGTCTCTATTTAGGCGAAGATAAAACTGAATTAATTGAAGAAGTTTATAAAAAATTGAATCTCAGACTCACCAATATTGTTTTAATTGGAATGCCTTATTCTGGTAAAAGTACAATTGGCTTAAAATTAAGTGAAAAATTAAGTTATACTTTTATTGATCTAGATGAAGAAATGAAAAATAATCAGCATGACTTAAATAGTATTTTAAAAATGGGTACTGAAGCTGATTTTCGTAGATTAGAAGTTGAGTATGCAAATAAAGTTTCATCTAAAACTGGACAAATTATCTCAACAGGTGGGGGAATAGTTACATCTAGTATTGCAATGAATTATTTAAAACGAAATGGATTAATTGTTTTTTTAGATGAAAAGTTAGAAAAATTAATCCAAAGAATTGATGATACTCGACCATTGATAAAAAATAAAGAGGATTTAGTTAGATTATATAATGAACGAAAACACTTATATTTGCAATATAGTGATTTAATAATTGAAGACATTGAAATTGATGAAGTGGTGGCGAAGTTAAATGAATATATTAATAATTAATGGACCAAATCTAAATATGTTAGGAATACGTGAAAAAGAGATTTATGGTAATAATACTTATAATGATTTAGTTCATTACTTAAAGAGTTTAGCAAAAATGTATAATGTAAACTTAGAAGTATTTCAATCTAATTCAGAAGCTGAAATTATTAATAAGCTTCATGAAGCATATTTTAATAAAGTTGATGGGATTATTATAAATCCTGCAGCTTTCACGCATTATTCCTATGCTATTTATGATGCGATTAAAGCAATAAATATTAAAACTATCGAAGTCCACCTAACAAACATCTATGAAAGAGAAGAAGATTTTAGAAAGACAAATGTTATAAAAGCTGCTTGTAGTAAATCTTTCTATGGTAAAGGATTTATTAGTTATAAAGAAGCACTTTTATATTTGATTGGTGAAGAAAATGAAATTAGTTAAAGAATATAATAAACAATTTATGATTGATCATTTTGAAAAAGATAAAGACTTATTAATTATTGCTGGGCCATGTTCAATTGAAAGTGAAGAACAAATGATGAGGGTAGCTGAAAAATTAGTAAGTTTAAATATCCATTACATTCGAAGTGCAATGTTCAAACCAAGAACATCTCCATATTCGTTTCAAGGAATAGGTTTTGATGGTTTAGAAATCATAAAGAAGATAAAAGAAAAATATCCAATAAAAGTTGTAAGTGAACTTGTAAGACTTAATGATATTCCTATTTACGAAAAATATGTTGATGTTATTCAAATTGGTGCAAGGAACATGCAAAACTTTGAATTATTAAAAGCAGTTGGAAAACTTAAAAAACCTGTATTATTAAAGCGTGGTTTTGGTAATACTATTGAAGAATGGTTAAATTCTGCTGAATATATTATGGCAAATGGGAATGAACAAATTATTTTATGTGAGCGTGGAATTAAAACTTTTGAAACTGCAACAAGAAATACTCTTGATATAAGTAGTGTTCCGGTTGTAAAAGGTTTAACTAAGCTTCCTATTATTGTAGATCCATCGCATGCAAGCGGAAGAAGAGAATTAGTTACTCCACTTGCTCTTGCTAGTATTGCAGCTGGAAGTGATGGATTAATGATTGAAGTTC
>DUVT01000242.1 GCA_012840905.1 Acholeplasmataceae bacterium | reverse complement strand
CTATTCCACCAGTTAGTCCAAGAATAACTAAGATTAAAAATACCTTTACAGTCTTACTTGTACTTTCCTTTTCTACTTTTCCAACTTCAATAAATTTACCTAACATAATACTAGCTGGCAGGGTTATTAAAAACATCCATCTATTTACAACATAGCTAGTAGCATTTACTAAGTAACTAAAGGTTGCTGAAAAACTTAAGAAAAATAGAGTTATAAAAAAAATAGAGTATGTTGATTTTTTCTTTTCATTTATTACAAAATATAAACAAACAATAAAGACTATAAGATTTCCAATACCAGCAGTATAGTGGTCCCCCGCTAGTGGTAAGAAATTACTAAAGATTAATACTGCATAATCAATCGCATCATATAACTCGATACCTTTACTGCCTACTCTTGCACCACTTAAGGTCGCATATATTTGAGTTGTCAGTACAAATCCACCTAGTAATACTCCTAGTAAATAATATAAGTTAATTCTAAAATAAAGCTTAAACTTTTTATGTTTTAAATAATCAATAAATGTAAATAATACAAAACCAAATGTAATATATATAAATATATAAAACTGAGAAACCAAAGCAAGAAATACACTTATTATTAATACTATTGGATTTTCTCTGTTTTTTAGTTTTTCATATCCATATATAATCAAAGCAAAGTACATTGGGCCATTTACAAACATTGGATGTCTAAATGCACTAAACAAAATTGCAACGTTAAATGCATAGAAAATTGCAGTTGCAAGTAATGCATTATCTTTTGTAATCCCAACCTTCTTTGCAAGGAAAATTATTGCAATTCCAGATAAAAACAACCTAACTAAAATTAATAAGTAATAACTAAATTCTACATATTTTATTGGAATGATGTAGGTAATAATTAAAAGCGGATCAAATAATGAATAATAAGTGTAATGATTAATTAAATCACTACCTAAGCCTATATCAAATCGATATAAACTAATACCCCCATTAAATAATCCTGCTTTTATATTGCTTATAAAATCATTCATGAAGATTAAATGTTGTTTTAAGCCATCTATCCCAGCACTTCTATCAACAAACAAACCACTAAATAAAAATGTTTGATTTTTAATTTCAATTGGCAGAAGGCCAATTATTAAAATTATAATAAATAATAGTGTATATTTAAGATAGATATTTAATTGATTAAACTTTGCTGCTTGAAACAACTTTTTCATCTTTAGCTTCATATTGTGGTTCCTTAAATATCTTATTAAATACCAAAAATTGGAATGGTAAAATTAATGCTGTAATAAAGATTGGAATAAACTTAATTAATTGTAGTAAGTTTAATACTTTCTCAAACAAATATGATAATCCAAATTCCAACCCATCATTTAATAATAATTTTAAGACAAAAACAAGCATAGCTAAGAAAAATGTCTTTTTCTTAATTTCTGTCTTGTATGTATATAAGGAATTTGCAAAATATGAGAAAATACTTGCAACAATAAATGCTATTGTAGTCGCAATAGTTCCACCATATTCAATTCTTAAAGCATTATAGATTATTAAATGGATTATTGTATTAATAATCCCTATTATACAAAATCTTATAAACTTTTCTGATATGACTATTTTTAATAAACTTTTTATTTTTTCTTTAATCATTAATGTTACTATCCTCAATTATATATATAGGTCTATTTAAACCTTGATCTCTTATCTCATACAACATTTTCATAATCGCATCTAGAGCAATAAATATAAACACAAATAAAACTTCGTAAATTAAAATGCGATAACTAAATGTATCATTTAAAATGCTATAAATTGTATCAAATCCAAGTAAGCCAACAGCTAAAACTATTAACAACTTTGGTATTATTTTATACACATGACTAAACTGTCTGATTCCCATCCAAGCATATTTGAATAGTTTTAAAAATGACCATTTAGTTTTTCCTGCTTTTCTAGGAACATAATCAAACTCAAGGCACTTCTTCTCAAACCCTACCCAAGATGAAATACCTTTAGTAAATCTTTTATAATCTTTAATACTTAAAAATGCATCAATAACCGCTTTGTCCATTAAACAAAAATCTCTTGCGCCTTTACTTAAGTTTTTATCTTTAGTAAGCATTGCATATACTTTATAAAATAATAACGCAAAAAATGTTTTTAACTTTGGCTCGCCTACTCTTGTGCGATGTTTTGCATATATATGTTTATAACCTGCTTCATATAAAGTTAACATTTCAGGAATAAGTGATGGTGGGTCTTGTAAGTCAGCATCAAGCATAATACAAGCATCACTATTTAATTCTTTTGCACCTTGTAATCCTGCTAACATTGCAGCTTCTTTTCCAAAATTTCTTGAAAAAGAAATATATTTAATTCTATCGTCTTTTTTTCTTAAATTATTTATTACTTCTAATGTCTTGTCTTTCGAGCCGTCATTTACAAATAATAATTTAAAATCATATTTCGGATCTAAATATTTTGTTACTTCTTCATAAAAAAAATCCAATACTTCTTCCTCATTATAACAAGGAACAATAATTGTTATACGCTTCATAAGTCATCCTACCTTTTGATAATTTTATCACAAACAGCCTCTAAATGCAATAAAAGCCGTGAGATAATAACTGGTAATACAAATATGCATTATCCATTTCCTGTGAACAAATCCTACCTATCTCGAATATAATATAGTAGGAAGGGGAAATGACTATGATGCCTTATTATCCTTATTATAGATCTCGTAGAGGCTATGCAATTTTTTTAGTCGCATTAATTATCCTGTTCCTGTTTCTCTTTGACACACCATTTAATAGTTTCTTGAAGAGTTGTTTAAATTAAAAAAGCCTTATTACAAGGCTTTTTTCGCTTATATTTTATAAGTTTTTGAATTGTTCCAGTTGTTTAGATTTTATTTTTTCTCTTCTACCTGTTAAAAAGAATACTATTGTTGCTATAAATAAAGCAATTATTCCAGCAATAATAAAAAATATTGCAGCAATTACTCCAGCAATGCCTTCAACTCCACTGGACATCTTAGCGTTAATTATAATCAAAATTGCATAGACAAAATAGCCAATTGGTACAAGAAATACTAATCTGCGTTTTATCTTTGCCAGTATAAATATTAATACAATACCCGCAATGATTATACCCCATTGTAATAAATTTTTATCCATTGTCTCTAAAAACATATATTTGTCCTGCCTTTTATGTTTTACAATTTTATTATATATTAGTTAGAAAGCTACTGCAAATAAATTGATAAGTTTATTTTAATCATGCGATTACAAAAACAAAAAAGCTGTTATGGCTATTTACTTTCAAAATTAAAATTATTTTATATTGGCATATCTTTTTTCTTTGCTGCATTAAATATTATAAAAGCAACAGAAAACAAAAATATAGATCCAATAAATCCTGCAATGCCCATTACCCCAAAAAATAAAGTGGTATAAGGAGTCCATTCTTGAATTAGTGGGATAGTAAGCACAAAAAATAGAATTGTTATTATCAAAAAAATAGAAGGAACAATAAATACCAAACCACGCTTAATTTTTGCTAGCATCCACATTATAAAAATCACAACACCGACTAAGCTTATAACATTAAGTTCAACTAAATAATCATGAAGTCTACTATTAAAAAATGAAGTTATAATCATAAATATATACCTATCCCTTTCATATTTTTAAATAATATTTAAACTATGACAAAAATAGTGTATTGAAATATAAACTAAATAAACTCTACTATTTAAACAATTTAATCATTATAATTTTTAATCATAAATATTATTTAGATAATTAATTTATATTTTTCTATAATTGATTATCTATCATTCAATATCTTACACATTTTTCCAAAAATAAAAACTATATTGAAGCAAACCTTCAATATAGTTTTTATTTATATCCATAT
>DUVT01000241.1 GCA_012840905.1 Acholeplasmataceae bacterium | reverse complement strand
TTGGTAATATTGTAGGAGTTAACGGTGGCGTAGTAGTTATTGAAGCAAAATACAATGATGAAATACAAGCTACTATTGAAATAGAAGTAATTGATAATCGAATTAATACAGAACACTTAGAAGACAACTTAGTTGACTTGGTAAGAACTAAAAAAGGTTCAGTCTTAGGTGTAAGTAATTATAAATATAATCTTCATAATGACTTATCTAGATCATCTATTGGTAGTGGATTTGTTTACCGTGTAGAATTCCATTTAAATGATGGAAGTATATTACATGATGTAAGTGAACTGAGAACATTTAAAGATGTAGAATTTTATAGACATTTTGTAATTACAAATAGACATGTAGTAGAAGGGTCAGATGCATTGAAAGTATATTTACATGAAGAAGATATCGAGGTAGATGCAAAATTAATCCAATATGATGATAAAGAAGATATTGGCGTAATTTACTTTGATCACGACCGTTATTTAAGACCATTGACACTTGCAAATAGTGATGAATTAGTATCAGGTAGATTTGCTGTTGCAATTGGTAATCCAAATGGTTATGAATTTTCTTCAACAGCAACCTTCGGTATTATTTCTCATCCAAAACGTTACTTACCAACAGATACTGATGATGATGGTATTAACGATTGGGATGCAGAATATATTCAACACGATGTTGCAATTAATCCAGGTAATAGTGGTGGTCCACTATTTAACTTAAAGGGTGAAGTTATTGGTGTAAATACACTAAAATATGTTTCAAACAACATTGAAAGCATGGGCTTTTCAGTTCCAAGTAATGTTGTAAAAAACTTAATTCCGTATTTAGAAAATGGTGAAAGACCAGTAAGAGCTAAATTAGGTGTAACTGCAATTGCTGTTCGTGATGCGATCTTAAACCCAAATTCTGATGTAACAATTCCTGAAGGTATTGAAACTGGACTTTATGTAGTTGAAGTATCACAAGGTAGTGTTGCACACCAAGGTGGCATTAAAGCAGATGATATAATTATTACTTTCAATGGTATAGAAGTTAAAAATGTAACAATGTTACGTACAGAACTAAATCAAATTATAGTTGGCTCAAATGTTGAGATAGAAGTTATAGTATATAGAAATGGCGAATACGTAACTCTAACTTTAATATTTTAATTAAAGCAAAAATAAAAAGCACGAAAGTATTAACTTTTCGTGCCTTTTTTGTTTGTGTTTGTAGTTTCAAATATATACCATGGAAGATTATCTGATTTGAAATATAAATCTTTTTTATACTCTTTGGAGTGAGCAACCATACCAGTTGTTGGGTTGAGTGATATCGGTACTACATTTCTTGGCATTTCATACCAGGAGTTAGGTTTATCTTTGAAATATTGCTCCATTATTTCCGCCCAAATGTGTTTGATGAACGCAACCTCCCTATTCTCTATATAGGTGTTATCATCGAAACCAGTCCAAATTCCAAGTACAAGATCTTTATTGTAGCCAATCATCCAATTATCGGAATTTGTAGATCCACTTTTAGCTGCATAGGTTCTTGTTAACCTATTTGCTATTGCAGCACCTGTTGTAGAGATGTTAATTGAAAGTCTGTTATCAAATACATTTGTCATTGTTTCATTTAAAATATATGTGCTTTCTAAATCATATTTTTGTTTCGGTTCTTTTTTTCTTGAATAAATAATTTTTTTATTTTCA
>DUVT01000240.1 GCA_012840905.1 Acholeplasmataceae bacterium | reverse complement strand
TTTTAATTTTTAAAACTATTGATTTATTTGCCAATAAATTGTATAATAATTATATCTAGTTACAGGATTTTATCTATATTTTTAGATGAATTTCTAGTATCAATATTATTTTTTTAGAATGAAGGTGTTAAGATGAGTATTAAAGAGCAAGTGCAAATCGTGAGAGATTCTCTAAAAGATTATCCCCATGTTGATGTTATTGCTGCAACAAAATATATGACAGTAGAGCAGACAATAGAATTGGTTGATGCGGGAATAACAAAATTAGGAGAAAATCGCACGGATATGTTCTTAGAAAAGTATGATGCTCTAAAGGATAATCCTGAAATTGAGTGGCATTTTTTTGGGGCATTACAAACACGTAAGATTAAAGACGTTGCAAATAAAATCCACTGTCTTCATTCTTTAGATCGTATATCAGTTGCAGTTGAATTAGAAAAACGGTTAGAAAAACCGCTAGACTGCTTTGTACAAGTAAATATATCTGAAGAACCAAACAAGCAGGGTGTACCTGTGAATAGAGTAAAGACATTTGTAAAACAACTAGAAAGTTTTTCAAAAATTCGAGTTATCGGATTAATGTGTATTGGAAAATTAACATTTGATGAAGATGTATTGCGTAAATCTTTTCAAAAAATGAAAAAATTACAAGAAGAGATTGCAGCTCTTAATATCCCTAATGCCCCATGCAAGGAACTTTCTATGGGTATGTCTAATGATTATAAAATTGCAGTGGAATGTGGGGCGACAAAGGTTAGATTAGGGCGAATCTTCTTAGTATAAGGAGATCACTATGGGATTTTTTAAAAGGAAGAGAAAAAAACTTAATAATATTGAATTTACAGAATATAATAACAATAAGAAAAGCAAAAAACGATCAAGCCTTTTAACAGCATTTGATCGTATGGAATATAGTATCGTAGCAGAAGCTTCACAAGAAGAACTGTTTAAAATATGTGATACTATTTTATCAGGTAAAGCTGTTCTTGCCAACTTTGATAAAGTTGATCCAGTTAAGGCAAATGAAATGTTATCCTTTATTTCTGGAGTTGTTTATGCAAAAGAAGGCGAGATATACAAGCTTGATGATAAACTATTTTTATTTGGAAGAAAAGAAGAATTCGAAGATGGTTCATTATATTCTTATGTAGAGGATACGAAATTATAGAGGGATTATTATGGCGTTATATACAATTACACTAATAATCTACTATTTATTAAGGGCCTATCAAATAGTTTTAGGAATATCAATTATATTTTCTTGGATACCTAATGCTAGATCAACTAGATTTGGTAGTGTAGTTCAATATGCAAGTGATTGGTATCTGGGCTATTTTCGCTATTCAAATGTCCTTGTGCTTGGTGGAATAAACTTTGGAACAGTGATAGGTTTCTTACTATATGATTTTGCGATTAGTTTATTATGGATATAAATAATATTATTAATAACGGTAGGACAAAACCATATCTTTCTAAATTTCTTACTTTGCAAGAACAATTTGATTTAGAAAAAGCAAAAAACGAAATTAATATTGTTTTTTCTAATTCATATATTGATGAAGAACGAAAACGGGCGTTTGTATATCCAAAAGATATCGATGTAACGCCTGATTTTAAAATATCATACCTAAAAATTAATTCTCATAGTAAATTACGTCATCAAGACATTTTAGGTTCAATTCTTGCCTTAGGATTAACTAGGGATGTAATTGGAGATATTTTAGTCGATGATCAAATTGTTCTTTGTACAAGCGAAGTAGAAAATTATTTGATTAACAATTTAGAAAGAATCGGTAGAGAAACCGTTGAAGTAGAAAAGTTAGAAGAATTAAATTATGAAGGAAATAGTAATTATCTCGAACGAGAAATAATTGTTTCCAGTTTAAGATTAGATGTAGTTGTTGCAAGAGCAACAAACTTATCAAGAAGTAAAGCTCAAACCTTAATTCAACAAAGGTTTGTAAAAATAAATGGGAAAATAGAATCTAATTTTGATTATATTTGTTTATTTGATGATATAATTTCTATAACGAAATTTGGTAGAGTAATTATTAAAGAAGTTTTAAAGAAAACCAGAAAAGATAAATTACTTATTAAAATACTAACGACATTTAGTTAAGAAGAAAATAGGAGATACTTATGGGTAAAGATTATAAAGACACATTACTAATGATGAAAACTGAGTTCCCAATGCGAGGAAATCTAGCAAATAAGGAACCACAAATTCAAGAAATGTGGGAAGAAAAGGATATTTATAAAAAAGTTTTAGAGAAAAATAAAAACAATACTGATTTTATTTTACATGACGGGCCACCTTATGCTAATGGTGATATTCATGCTGGTCATGCATTAAATAAAATCTTAAAAGACTTTGTGGTTCGATATAAAACAATGAGTGGTTACCATGCACCATATGTTCCTGGTTGGGATACACACGGCTTACCGATTGAAGCTGCTTTAACAAAGAAAACTAAAATCAATCGTAAAAGTATGCCAATACCTGAATTTAGAAGACTATGTAAAGAGTATGCCCTAGAACAAATCGAACGTCAAAAGGCGCAATTCAAACGTCTTGGAATTTTAGGTGATTGGGATAATCCTTATGTTACTTTAGATGCAAAGTATGAGGCAGAGCAATTAAGAGTGTTTGCAGAGATGGTGGAAAAAGGTTTAATCTTTAAAGGTTTAAAACCTGTATTTTGGTCACCATCAAGTGAATCAGCATTAGCTGAAGCGGAGATTGAATATCATGATAAAGTTTCACCATCAATTTATGTTTCATTTAAAGTAGTTGATGGGAAAAATGTTGTTTCTCAAGATTGTGAACTAGTAATTTGGACAACAACTCCATGGACAATCCCTGCAAACTTAGCTGTTGCAGTACATCCAGATTATGATTATGTCATTTTAAACGTTAATGATCGTTATTTAGTTGTTGCAAAAGACTTAGTTGAAAACTTTACTAATGAAGTTAAGATTGATGAATATAAGGTTGTAAAACAATTAAAAGGTAGCGAATTAGAATACGTTACTTATACACATCCTTTAAATAACAAAGTTTGTCCTGTAACATTAGCTGACTATGTAACACTTGAAACTGGTACTGGTTTAGTACATACAGCTCCAGGTCATGGTGAAGATGACTTCAACACAGGTAAAAAATACGACCTTGATGTTGTAGTAGTAGTTGATGAAAAGGGCTTAATGACAGAAGAAGCTGGCGAATTTGCTGGTGTATTCTATGAAGATGCAAACAAATTAATTATTGAAAAATTACAAGAAGTTAATGCACTGTTAAACTTAGATTATATTACACATAGTTATCCACATGATTGGCGTACACAAAAACCAATTATCTTTAGAGCAACAGCACAATGGTTTGCTTCAATTGATGCTTTAAAGAAAGATATGTTAGAAGCAATTAAAACTGTTAATTGGATTCCAACATGGGGAGAAACTAGAATTGCCAATATGGTAAAAGACCGTAAAGAATGGTGTATTTCTCGTCAAAGAGTTTGGGGAGTACCTATCCCAGTCTTTTACAACGAAGATGGATCTGAAATTTTAGATAAACAAGTAATTTTACATGTAGCAGATATTTTTGAAAAACATGGTAGTGATGCATGGTGGACAATGACTGCAAAAGAATTATTACCACCTGGATACACAAACCCTAAGAGTCCAAACGGCGAGTTTGAAAAAGAAACTGACATCATGGATGTTTGGTTTGATAGTGGTTCAAGCCATCATGCTGCGGTTGTAAAACGTGGATTTAGTTATCCAGTTGATTTATACTTAGAAGGTACAGACCAATATCGTGGTTGGTTCAATTCCAGTCTATCTACTGGAGTTGCAGTTGCTAAAAAAGCACCTTACAAAGCTGTTCTATCACATGGATTTGTGTTAGACGGTGAAGGTCACAAGATGAGTAAATCATTAGGAAATGCTGTTGATCCAAATAAATTAATTAATGTTCACGGTGCAGATGTATTAAGACTTTGGGTTGCTAGTGTTGAATTTACTAATGATGTAAGAATTTCAAATGATATTATAAAACAAATTTCTGAAAGTTATCGTAAGATTAGAAACACATTTAGATTCTTACTTGGTAATTTATTCGACTATGATAATGATAAGGATCGCGTTCCTTACGAAAACATGAAAGAAATTGACCAAGTAATTATTAGTTCATTAAATGTATTAATCGAAAAAGTATTATTAGCTTATGAACAATACAAATTCGATGAAGTTTTAAGACTAATTATGACTTATGTTACTAATGAACTATCAAGTTTCTATCTTGACTTTACAAAAGATGTTTTATATATCGAGGAAAGTAATAATCCTGAGCGAAGAAGTATTCAAACAGTATTCTATGATAACTTATATGCCTTAGTTAGATTATTAACACCAATCATTCCTCACACTACAGAAGAAGTTTATCAACACATGACTAACAAAGAGGAAGAAAGTGTCTATTTAACTACGCTTCCAAAAGTATTTAAAGCAGCAAATAGTAGTGCTTTACTTGCTAAGTATGAAAGTTTCA
>DUVT01000308.1 GCA_012840905.1 Acholeplasmataceae bacterium | reverse complement strand
AGAATTGAAAAATTTAGATAATTACGATTCCGGGTTTACTAATCCAAAATATAATATAAGACCAATTAGTAGTGATCTAATTCACCAAACAACTGGGTTTTATATTCGAAAAAACAGTGATTATCCATTTCCAGTAGTTGGAATAAGCGAAAGCACTACAAAGGACCATGTAGAAAATAGTTTAAATAAAAATGGTTTTAAAGGTGCTGGAACTATCTATAAACCATTCTTAATAGAAGATGAAACTGATTTAAAAAATATTTATAAATCTCTAACTTCAGCTTATAAACTTGTAAATAATATTGAAATGACAAGTTATATAGAGCCAATTGGCGAAGAAAATAATGAATTTAGAGGAATCTTTAATGGTAATGGAAAACGAATTTCCAATCTAGAAATTATCACTGAAGAAGAAGTAGAATACTTAGGTTTATTTGCATTCAATAGCGGAATAATTCACAATCTTTCACTTGATGTAGAAATTATTGCTCCAAATGCATCGAAGATAGGAAGCTTTGCAGGGTTTAATAACGGTCTAATTTATGAAGTTTATGCTCTGGGAGAAATAGTTGGTAATACAACTATTGGTGGTATCGTTGGATCAAACGAACTTGGTACAATCAAAAACTCCTACAACCTAGCAAATGTATCTGGTGTAATTGATATTGGTGGTATCGCTGGCTTTAATAGTGGTGAGATTCATTTTGTATATAATGCAAATACACCAAAAGTAGTTGATGAGGAAAGTTCTAAAAATATTGGTGCGATTGTTGGTTACAATGAAAACACAAATAATTTGAAGAATGTACAAAATGCAGTCTTCTTTATTGATGATAAAAACCTTCCTCAAATCGGTCACCAAACAAGTACTCAACTTCCATATTCAAATTCAGATAATCAAGCAAATAGTTATGAAGAATTAAAATCAATCACTCTATATAGTGAATTTGATATAACCGAGCTTTCAAGTGGAGGCTTAGCTACTACTGTCTGGGCGAAAGAACCAGGAGTAAATGATAATCTTCCATATTTAACTAAAACACAACCGTTTAGAGTTACTGAGCTAGTAGTTGATAGGACTAAAGAGTTAATTGTTGATGATTCAACAATAAAACTATTTGATGAGCTAGGAAATTTAATTATTGGTACTGATGCTGATAGTTATGGAAATGAAATAGATTTAAACTATTTTGTAAGTGTCTTACCAGTAAATGCTGAAAATAAAAAAATTAATTATTATATAGTTTCTGGTGAGGCTTTCGTTGAGATAAATGGTTCGATTCTAAAAGGCTTAAATCATGGAGAAGCTACTATTAAAGCAGTTAGTGAAGATGGAGCAAAAGAAGCAGTAATAAACGTAATTGTTCGTGAACGTGTTAATGAATTATTCTTCACTGACGAAAATGATAATGTCTATAATGATGAAATATATGTAGAAAATTTAAGTGATATATATATTTATCCAAAGAGTAATATAAAAAATCCAAGCTTTACTGATTTTACTTTAGAAATAAGTGCAAATAATTTCTTAATTGATAAAGGTAATGGCTTGTACGGTTTTGATTACTATAATCCAAGTAATCTTGTAGTAAATGGTGAGTATAGCAATGAAGTAAGTGTTAATTTTAAAATAACAACAACAGATAACACTGTTATAGAAAAGACACTTAAAATTATCTTAAAGCCATCAAGTAAAACATATACTGATGATTTAATTAAGTTAATTGAAAATACTACTAATTTAAACTATATAGTGATAGATAATAAAGTTAAATTAGTAAATGATCAAGAAATTAAATATGATAGTGATTTTATCATTTTAGAAATTAATTCTCTCTACTTACAACAAGTAAATATTTCAAGTAGTAATGTAGATATTGTTCAAATATCAGAAAACCAATATTATTTATATATTAATAAAGGTGATGTAATTGATGATGTTTATCAAAATAGACTTAAGGTAGTAGAAATTGAGATTACATCAGAAGCTGGTTTTACTGATACGTATAACTTAGAATTAATTAAAGAACTAAGTCCAATTACTGAGTTAAGTGGAATCACTATTAGTGATGGTATTAATTCTTATCCATATAAACGTGAAGGAAATAGATTTATTGTTGATGGATTTATATCCTTTGCAGTAGAAGAATTATTTATTGAAGCTATGCTTCTTGATTTAAATAGTGAATATTCAAAATCAAGAACTCATAAATTTTATTATTGGCTTGAAGGTCTCGACAAGAGTGAAGATGGCATTATTTCACCTAAAAAGGAATATAGCCAAGAAATAATATATCTTGAGGTTGTTTCTGAAAAAGGAACAAGTGAAGTATATGAGATTGAATTAAACTATGATTTTGCTTTAAATGACAAGTTAGATAATTTATTTATAGGTGAATTTGGTGGGGATAATTTAATTGATTATGACAAAGATCAAAATGATTATCATATCCGATTAGATTATGATGCAAACTTAGATTTATTTTTAAGTTGCAAGATATATCCAAATTCAAACCAAAGGGTATTAGTGTCAATTGATGGTAGCGAGTTATTAGAAATTAACAATATAAACTTTACTGCTGCTTATGATGGATTAACGCTAGTTTGGGTATTTGTTCAAAGTTATTACAACTATATAAATAATATCGAAGAGTTCAATACTTATTTAATCTCGATTGTAAGGGATGAAAGTAGTGAAGCAGAACTACATGAATTAAAAGTAAATGATGAAGTAGTAGAAGTTAAAGATAATATGAATCATTTACTTGATAAAGAGTTCAATGGTAATGTAACTATTAATTTAGTTACAAGTAGGTTTGCAAAAGTAGAAGTTAAATATATTAGTTTTACTGAACAAGTAACAAACAACGAATACCTATATAATTTAGTTTTAAATCCTATTAGTGGTAATTACTTCCTTCAAATCGAAAAAGGTGGAAGTTACCTTGTGGAAATTACTGTAATATCTGAAGATGGATTAAATACAAAGAAATATACTTTAGAAGTAAATAAGAGTGCAAGAACAAATCCACTAATTGAGAAAATTATTGTTGATGGAATAGAATATACTGAGTTTGTTTATGATGATATTTCAAATTCCTATAAACTAAATCAAACAATTGAAGTTCCATATGAAAAAGCTAATGTAAGTATGGTTGTCTATTTAGATGAACTTGGTTTTTATGAATTAGTAGGCTCATGGGAAATTTATTATCTAACAGAAGAAGTTGTAGATTTAAATTTAAATACAGGTTTAAATACAATTGGTTTAGTTAGTTATGCAGAAGATTATCACTTCTATTTTGCTAACTATGAGTTTACGATTAAACGTGAATATAATAGTAATACACCATATAAAGTAAATCATTATAAACAAAACTTTGATGGAACTTACTATTTAGATTTATCTGAAGAATTAACTGGACTAGCTTACTCAAATATAGAAGCTACGCCACAAACATTCACAGGCTTTACTTTTGATCCAACAGTAAATGGAACACTGCTTCAAGGTATAATAGCAGAAGATGGATCATTAGAACTGAAATTATTCTATAAGCGAAATGAATATAATTTAAATGTTATTTTTAATGATAGTATCGGAGAAGTTATAGGTGAAGTTGGAAAAATTAAGTATGACTATAATGTAGTCTTAACTGCAACTTCAAATCAAGGATATGAATTCCTAGGTTGGTATGTAAACAATACTTTGGTTTCAGGAAATCCAATTTATGAATTCAAAATGCCTGCAAATGACCTTAATATTGAAGCAAGATTTAATATTGAAACATATCAAATTACTTACCACTTAGATGGTGGAGTAAATAATCCTGGTAATGTTACCACTTATAACTTACTAGATTTAGATATAATGTTACTAGAACCTGAAAAGGCTGGATATCAATTTATGGGTTGGTATTTAAATCCAGAATTTACAGGAAGTAAAGTGCAAGTGATTGATTTTAACTTACTTGGAGATCTTAATTTATATGCTAGATGGATAGAGTTAGAAGAAGTTGAATACCAAGTCCATATATATAAAGAAGCATTAGATGGAAGTTACATACTGGAAACTATAGAAAACTATAGTGCTTATGTGAATGATATTGTAACTGCAACAATTAATGTTTTTGAAGGATTTACATTTGAAGATACTATATCTACAAAATCAGGTATAGTACCTAGCGATGAAACTTTAATATTAAGTTTATACTATTCAAGAAATACATATAATCTTGAAGTAGTTAATTTAAATCCTGAAGGTGGTATTATACCTGAAGGAATTAGTGCTTTAAAATATGAAGAATTTATCAACTTAAGTGCTACACCAACTAAAGGTTATAGATTTATTGGTTGGTTCATTGAAGGTCTAGAAATAAGTAGTGAGCTAGATTTAGATTATTATATGCCAAGTAGTGATGTTGTAATAACAGCTAAGTTTGAATTAATCGTCTATGAAATTAGTTATGTAATTGATAATAATGCTATTAATCCAAATCCACTTACTTATACTGTTCTTGACTTATCACTAACATTACTAGAACCATCGATAGAAGGATATTCATTTGTTGGCTGGTATTTAGATAGTGAGTATAACACTTTAGTTGAAGTAATTGATGATGACTTACTAGGTGATATAACCTTATATGCGAAAGTAAATATTATTACATACAATATCACTGTAATAATAGATGGTGAAATTGTAGATGCTATTGTAGTTAATCATGGTGATACTATAGAGTTTAGTGATTATAGTAAAGATGGTTATGAACTAAATGGTTGGTATTTAGATGAAGATTTAGAAAGTCCATTTAATCTTACTACTCAAGTAAAAGAAAACCTTACTCTATATGGTAGATATGAACTAATTGAGTATAGTATTGTTTATCATCTAGATGATGGAGTTGAAGTTGGAGGAACCAATCCAACCAAATACACTATTCTAACAGGTGTAATTAATTTATATCCACTTGAAAAAGAGGGGTATAATTTCCTTGGTTGGTATGATAAAGATGATAATTTAGTTGAATTAATTGAAGCTGAGTCAACCGGTGATTTAGAATTATTTGCAAAGTTTGAAATAATTCAATATGAACTAATTATTAAGATTATCGGTAGAGGTAAGGTTTATCTAAATTCAGTTGAAGTTACAGAATTTACTTTATTAGTAGACTATGGAAGTACTCTTAATTTAGAATTTGTTCCTGATACTGATTTTGAGATTGAATATATTAAAATTAATGAAAATACATATGAAGATATCAACTCATATGTTTTAGATAATATAACCTCAAACAACAGTATAGAAGTTAAATATAGTGGTGCAGAACCAGATGTATTAACTTTAATTCCTGGTAGTGGTTATGGTGATAAAGTTTATGAAATAGACCGTAGTCGTGAAGTTAATTTGTTCTT
>DUVT01000239.1 GCA_012840905.1 Acholeplasmataceae bacterium | reverse complement strand
CTAACTCTTCACTTTTCGCTATTTCTTTAATAAATTCATTTTCGATTAAGATTCCTTGTAGTTGGTCATATCCTTTAATTTTTGCATTTAAGACAAGTAGCATATTTTACTCCTTTACTACATTTTTAGTAATTATATCATATCTAGAAAATAAAAGTAGTTAATTTAAAACCCTCATTTTATTAAATGAGGGTTAAATTTTTTACAATGTTTCTGGATCCATATTTTTTACAATTTCAAGCACTTCTTTAATTTGCATCATTGCATAATCCATTTGTTCTTTAGTATGCGTTGCAGTATAAGAAGTTCTTAGTAAGCTTTTACCTACTGGAGTAGCAGGTGAAATAACAGGGTTAACATAAACACCACGTTCTAATAATAATTTACATGCAACAAATGTTAGAATGTCGTGGTATGTATAAATTGGGATGATAGGCGTAACTGATTCCATAATCTCAATTCCAAGACTCTTTAACCCTTTACGCATGTAATCTGATATATCTAGTAATGCTTTAACTCTTTCTGGTTCACGTTTAATTATATTTAATGCCGCTCTTGCACTAGCTACACTTGCAGGTGTAATTGAAGCAGAGAAAATAAATGGACGAGAAACGTGTTTTACGTATTCTACAACTTCTCGCTTAGCTGCCATATAACCACCTAATGAAGCTAGAGATTTAGAGAATGTTCCCATATAAATATCAACTTCATCCTCTAAGTCGAAGTATTCAGCTGTACCTCTACCGTGTTTGCCTAACACACCAAATCCATGTGCATCATCAACCATGATTCTTGCACCATATTTTTTACCTAGTCTTACAATTTCTGGTAAGTTAGCAATGTCACCGCTCATAGAGAATACACCGTCAGTAACAATTAAAATACCTTTATCTTCTGGAATAGACTTTAATACTCTTTCTAAATCTTCCATATTGTTATGTTCATAACGAAGTAGTTTTGCATAACTTAGTCTACAAGCATCATAAATACTTGCATGATTTTCTTTGTCACCAACAATTACATCATTTCTACCAGCTAGGGCAGAAATAATTCCAAGGTTTGATTGGAATCCAGTAGAAAAGGTCATAACGGCTTCTTTTTTCAAAAAGTCTGCTAATTCTTCTTCTAACTTTACATGGATATCTAATGTACCATTTAAAAATCTAGATCCTGAGCAGCCACTTCCATATTTTTCAACTGCTTTTACTGTTGCTTCAATAACTTCTGGATGTGATGTTAATCCCAAATAGTTATTTGACCCCAACATAATAGTTTGCTTTCCTTGGATAAGGACTTCTGTATCTTGTCTCGATTCTAATTTATGAAAATATGGGTAGATCCCTTTTTCTTGTACCAATTTTAGTTGTTCGAGCGATGAGCATTTTTTAAATAAATCCATATTTCCTCCTATTAAGTTAAAAAACCTAAATCATATTAATAATATTTTTTATTATACCACTTTTAGATTGATTTGTTAAGTAGATTATAATCTAATAGTAGTCTAATTAATAAATGATTTAATTTTTTACTTTCTTTTCTCATTATCCTAAATTAAATACATTATACACTATTTTTCGAAAAAGTAAATACATAATTTTAAAAGGCCAAAAATTGGCCTAAAACAAATTATGGATAAATATTTATTCGAAATATATTTTTACAATATCACCTTGACTAGTAGTAACATCTACTAGATTGCCTACATAATCATTATCTATGCAAGCAATTAACATATCCACATCAATATTCTCACTTATTAATCCGTGATCTACTCCATTGATTTTTACAGATTTATTTACAATATTATCAATATTTCCTGATGCAATTGCTGCTTTTAAAAATGCAACTGGAATACTAATATTTACATTGTCACCGTTATGAGAAGTAACTTTAATTTTAAACATTCTTAAATTATTTTTTTTGGTTACTTCTTCCTGTGGTACTGTTTCCTCATCTACACTATCTATTGTTTTTAAAAGATCTTCTGCTTCATCAACGGTAATAATACCATCTTTAAGCATTTCTAAAATTTTCATTCTTTCTTGCATTTCTTTACTCCTGTTTTTTATTTTCGTCAAAGAAACTTACATTTTCATCTTTTAATGGGTCAATTTCTTCCACTTCAACTTCTACATCTACCCCACCATTTTTGTTAAACATCTTCTCGCCATATTTTAAAATGGCATCATCCACCTTTTTTACAGCAATATCAACTTTCTTAATCCCTTTTTTAATTGATGTCTTTACTTTTCCAAAATCAATTTTTTCATATTCTTCTTTAACTTTTTCTTTAGCCTTTAATATATCTTCTTTTGCACGTTCAAGTTCTGCTTTAATTTTAGCTTTTATTTTTCTACTTTTCTTTTCATCTTTTTGATTTTCTTCAAGGATAGCAAGTAACTGATCTCCTTCCTCAACGCTAATAACTCCATCCCTAACCATTTCTAAAACTTTTCTCTTTTCAAGATTCATATAATCACCTCAAATTTTTTAGTAAATTAGTAGCTTCCTCATAACTGATTTCTTTAGCTGCTAATTTATCTAATATTTCTTGACGTTTTAATGAGTCTTTACTATTAATATCATCACTCACATCATAGCCCATTGTATTCAAGACTTCATTTAATAACTTCTTAACAGTAGGGTAAGATATATTAAGGTCTTTTTCAATTGCCTTAATACTACCAGAATTTTTTAAAAATACTTCTACAAAGTTCAATTGTTCTTTTGTTAATAAAGATAATTTACTTAAACTGAATGCTCCATTAATCTCAATTTGGCATTTATCACAATGTAATCTTGTTATAGTAAGTTCATTAGCACAAATTGGACAGTGGGAGATTACTTCTTTTTTCATGTTAACTCCTTTCTAAATGAGTCTAATATTAACTATAGCTTCACTACTTTTCACTTTTATCTGCGAACCACCACCACATTCTCTAATAATCTTATAAAAACTTGGATCAATCCCGTTCTCATTTAAGACTTTATAGACTATTGGTTTTATTAAACCTAGTGGTAGAGGGAAGAAAAACAATAAATTTACGAATCCACTTACAAATTTATGGTCTTTTATTTTTATGCGCATATATGCATAATTAGTCTTTCGTGACTTTATTCCATATATTAATTCATAGGCTTCTTCAGGAGATAGTCTTCCCTTTT
>DUVT01000238.1 GCA_012840905.1 Acholeplasmataceae bacterium | reverse complement strand
GTATAGGTATTCTTGGTTTGAACCTCTACCTACGATTAAAACATTACGTTTTACATCCTTACCAATTACAAAATATGCTTCACCACTACCACCTAATCCAATGCCTCTTCTTTGGCCAATTGTATAATACATTAACCCATTATGAGTGCCAACAACTTCACCATCTAATAATTCGATATTACCTGGTTTTGCAGGGATATAATTTGATAAGAAATCTTTAAAGTTTCTTTCACCGATAAAACAAACACCAGTTGAATCTTTTTTTGTTGCGACATTTAAATTATATTTTTTTGCTATTTCTCTTACTTCACTTTTTTCCATATCGCCTATTGGAAATAATGCTTTTCCAATTTGGTCTTTAGTTAATTGGCAAAGAAAATAGCTTTGGTCTTTATTTGGATCAACTCCACGAAGAAGTTTAATTTCAGGAGAATGTACGCTTCTTGCATAGTGACCCATAGCTATATAATCAGCATCCATTTCTAATGCTTTCTTTAAAAATTCTTTAAACTTTATTTCACTATTACAAAGAATATCTGGATTTGGTGTACGGTTATTTTCATATTCTTTTAAGAAATATGTAAATACTCGATCCCAATATTCAGCTACAAAGTCAACTCTATGTAGAGGAATGCCTAAAATTTCAGCTGTTTTTACAGCATCCATATAGTCTTCTTCTTGAGGACAAACGGGATCATTAATATGAGGATTTCCTAAAATATCATTATTTAAAGAAGAATCCCAGTTCCTCATAAACATTCCTTCAACTTCATAACCAGCTTCTAGAAGTTTAATAGCTGCAACAGCACTATCAACACCACCAGATAGTCCTAATATGACTTTTTTCTTTTTCATTTTTTACCTCAAATCTGCTTTCAACTCAAAAACTATATCTCTTAAAGCCATAGCTTCTTCAAAGCGTAATTCTTTAGCTGCTAACTTCATTTGCTTTTCTAAATCTAATATTAATTTTTCTTTTTCTAGTTTACTCATCTTTTCAAGATTATCTAAATCAACAGTGAACGCTTCTTCTTTTACTTCTTTAGTAATAATTAAGCTATCAGTAATATGTTTATATATAGTTTTTGGTGTAATATTATGTTCTTTATTATATTGTTCTTGAATGCTACGTCTACGATATGTTTCTACTATCGCACTTTCCATTGATCTAGTTATCGTATCCGCATACATTATAACTTTACCATTGGCATTTCTTGCTGCTCTACCAATTGTTTGGATTAATGATGTTTCACTTCTTAAGAATCCTTCTTTATCAGCATCTAAAATCGTAATTAGAGAAACTTCAGGAATATCAAGTCCTTCACGAAGTAAGTTGATTCCTACTAAAACATCATATTTTCCTTGTCTTAATTCACGAATAATTTCCATTCGTTCAAGTGATTTTATCTCACTATGTAAGTATGCTACTTTAATATCTAAGTCTTTTAAATACTTAGTTAAATCCTCACTCATTTTAATAGTGAGTGTTAAAACTAAAGTACGCTCATTATTTTTAATTCGCTTACCAATCTCCATTACTAAATCATCAATTTGTCCTTCAGTTGGTCTAACCTCAATAAGTGGGTCAAGTAAACCTGTTGGACGGATGATTTGTTCAATGATTTCAGCACTTCTAGCTTTTTCAAAATCACCAGGAGTTGCGCTAACATAGATAACTTGATCTAGTTTTTCATAAAACTCATCAAACCTAAGAGGTCTATTATCTAGTGCGGATGGCAAACGGAAGCCATATTCAACTAAACTCATTTTTCTTGATCTATCCCCATTATACATCCCTCTAACTTGAGGTAAGGTAACATGGGATTCATCAATGATCATTAAGAAATCTTTTTTAAAGAAGTCTAGTAGCGTATATGGTGTTTCACCTTCTTCACGTAAACTCATATGACGTGAATAGTTTTCAATCCCGCTACACATTCCAACTTCTTCTAACATTTCTATATCATATTCAGTTCTTTGTTTTATTCTTTGCGCTTCAAGAAGCTTATTATTTTCTTCAAAATATTTTACTCGCTCTTCAAGTTCTGCTTTAATTCTTGAAATTGCAATTTTTAATTTTTCATCACCAACAGCAAATAAAGTTGCAGGGAAGATATTTATAATTGATTTTTCATACATTGCCCTACCAGTTACTACATCAATCTCTTTAATTTTTTCAATTTCATTATCAAAGAATTCAACACGAATTGCAGTATCTTTTTCATAAGTAGGGATAATATCAACTACATCTCCCTTAACACGAAAAGTACCACGTTTAAAATCGTAGTCGCTTCTTACATATTGCATTCTAACCAAATCTTCTAATAAATCATCACGATCAATTACATCACCAACTCTTAGGGTAATCATTTTTTCTTCGTAATCTTCTGGATCCCCTAAACCATAAATACAAGATACACTTGCAACTACAATCACATCATCACGCTCTAAAAGAGATGAAACTGTAGAGTGGCGCATTTGATCGATATCATCATTAATAGAAGAATCTTTTTCAATATATAAATCCTTCTTTGCTACATATGCTTCCGGTTGGTAGTAATCATAGTATGAGATAAAATACTCAACTCTATTTTCTGGAAAGAATTGTTTTAACTCACTATATAACTGACCTGCCAATGTTTTATTATGAGCAAGAACTAATGTCTTTTTACCTACTCTTTCTATTACATTGGCGATTGTAAAAGTCTTACCTGTACCGGTCGCACCAAGAAGAGTTTGTTCTTTTACACCCTTATTTAAATTTTCTACTAATTTTTCAATAGCTCGTGGTTGATCTCCTGTGGGTTTGAAATCACTCACTAGTTTGAATTTACTCATTTTTTTATAACTCCTTTAGTTATTATAACTAAATATTGTAGTACTTATAACAATATATTATATCATTTTTTCCTAATTTTGTATACCTGAACGCTAGAAAAAAGCAGGTTATTCACCCGCTAAATTCTTCCTTTTTTGTTTCTCGTAAAACTTTTTTATACCTTTTGATTTTCTCTTTGCACTTATCAT
>DUVT01000237.1 GCA_012840905.1 Acholeplasmataceae bacterium | reverse complement strand
GTTTTATCACTACATACAATTTGGGTTGCACCAAGGGTTTCTACAGCAGGGAGTTTTTTTGTAATTGCATTATGACGAACCATTTGTTCAACACCGATAGCAAGAACTACAACTACTACTGTTGATAAGCCTTCAGGAATTGCTGCAACAGCTAAGGCAATTGAAGATTTAAATGCTTGTAGTGGATCATCTGGATAAATTGCTAACCATTCAATTAAAAAGACAACTAAACAAATTGCAATTGCAAGAAAACCAATAACTTTTCCAATTTGATCTAATTTAATTTGTAGAGGTGTTTTTGCTTCTTCTTGTTCTGCT
This sequence comes from Acholeplasmataceae bacterium, assembly GCA_012840905.1. Taxonomy (GTDB): domain Bacteria; phylum Bacillota_I; class Bacilli_A; order ML615J-28; family CAG-698; genus DUVT01. Next base: position 2,489 of record DUVT01000237.1, on the reverse strand, counting down.
AATAGTTTTGCAATCTTCCCAATTTCAGTTTCCATTCCTACATTTGTAACTACAGCTTTAGCTTTACCATAAGTTACTGAGGTTGATGAAAAAAGCATATTTACTTGGTCACCAATTGGTAGATTTTCTTTAATCTCTCCACTATCTTTTTCTACTGGAACACTTTCACCGGTTAGTGAAGATTCATCGACTTTTAAGTTTGCTTCCTCTAATATTCTTGCATCTGCAGGAACAAAATCACCCGCCTCTACAAAAATTATATCGCCAACAACTAAATCTCTTGATTCAACATGAATAATATTTCCATCTCTTAAAACTTTAGCTTGTGGGGATGATAATTTTTTTAATGCTTCAAGTGATTTTTCAGCTTTGCTTTCTTGATAAACACCTAAAACTGCATTTATAATTACTACTAAGAAAATAATTAAACTTTCAATTAAATCATCTGGATTAATTATTAATGAAACAACTGCAGCTAAAATTAAAATAATTATTAAAATATCTTTAAATTGTTTTAAAAATTTAATTATTATACTTTCTTTCTTTTTACTTGCTAGTTCATTAAATCCAAATTCACTTTGATATTTTTCTACTTGATCCTTACTTAAACCTAAACTAGGATCAACATTTAGTTTCTTTAACAACTCTTGCTTGTTCATCTATACCTCCATAAAAAAATAAAAAACCTTATATCAAAACGTTATTAGTTACATTTCGATATAAGGTCTCGCAATCAAATTATTGACTATTAAGTCCGGCTTATAAAAATAAGCGTATTGACGAATCTTAATATTAAGCTACTCTCCTTAAGCCTTTATCAATTATACCATATCTTGGAATAAATTTCTCGTTATTTGAGTAAAAAATATATCACTACTAAAATTAAACTTGGTAATAAATTAGCTATTTTAATTTTTTCTTTTAATAAAAAGTTAAGTCCAATACATGTAACTATAAAATAGCCAATTAAGTTAAAGGCGTTAATAAATTCTAAAGCCATAAAATTGCCTAAATAAAATGTGAGTAAGTAAATAGTTCCTTGAAATAATAAGACTGGAAGAAAGGCAAAGCCAACACCAATTCCAAGTGTAGTTGCAAGAATAATAGCAGTTACACCGTCAAGTGCGCTTTTTAAATATAAAATACTATTATCACCTAAACCAGCATTAATACTACCTACAATACTCATTGCACCAACAACAAAGATTATTGATGCATTAATAAAACCTTCGCTAACTTTTCCAAATTTAATTTTATTATCGATGAATTTACCAAAGTTTTGGAGTCGATCATCAATTTTTAATATTTCACCAATAAATATTCCAACAACAACTACAATAAGCAAAAACAAATCTAATTGACTTTGTATAATTCCTTCCTCAATAATTATCATTGACTTAAAGACACCAATTAGACCCGTTATAATAACGACAACACCAAGGACCTTTAATATCGATTGAGTAATTTCTTTATTTATTAGTTTTTTAAAAACTAAACCGATAAATGTCCCAACAATAATCGCTAGACTATTAACAATTACCGCAAACATTTATACCTCTTTTATTATTTGAATTTTCGAGTAAATTCATACTTTAAATAAAAGTCTTTTTATATAACTCAATCGCCTCAGCAATTATTTCAATTGCTTTTTCTCTTCCATAAATTTCAAGGCCTGTTGTTTCTTTATGTTCTAAATGTTTATACACTTGGAAGAAATGTTTAATTTCATCTCCCATATGTGGTGGTAGTTCTGCAAGTTCATGATAATAGTTCCACATCGGATCTTTAAACGGGATTGCAACAATCTTATCGTCTACTTCTTCTCCATCATACATTCTTACAACTCCAATAGGATAACATCTAACCATACTCATAGGTTCTAAATCTTCACTACATAAAACTAATACATCCAGTGGGTCATTGTCTTCTGCATATGTCCTTGGTATAAAACCATAGTTTGCTGGGTAGTGGGTTGATGTATAAAGAATTCTGTCGAGAATGATTAATCCCGTTTCTTTATCTAGTTCGTACTTTTTCTTACTACCTTTTGAAATTTCAATTACCGCGATAAAATCTTCGGTACTAATTCTTTTTTCATCTACATCATGCCAAATATTCATATTTCCTCCTACTTATCTCTTATATATATTCTACTACAATTTCCCTTATTTTACTAGTAGAAATAGAAAATAAATTATATTTTGTATAAATAGATATTTATGGTAAAATTAAGTAAAGAATACTTTTTGAAGGAGAGACAATGCTATTTAGAGAATTACAACTTAAAGATTTCAAATTTAAGAATCGAATCGTGATGGCTCCAATGTGTATGTATCAAGCTGATTCTTTGGGTTTTGTAAACGACTTTCATCTAATCCATTATGGAGCTAGAGCATTAGGTGGTGTAGGGTGCGTTATTTTAGAAGCCACTGCTGTTGAAGCACGTGGAAGAATCTCAGAACGCGACTTATGTATTTATAGTGACGAAC